>NZ_JBHWLC010000018.1:0-129782 GCF_042730635.1 Streptomyces sp. NPDC059917 | reverse complement strand
AGTAGGCGGGCGATCCTCCGCCTTGCGATGCACGGCACCAGACGCCGCGAGCAGCGCCCTTCGGGCGCCCGGCGCTACTTTCGAAACACGCCCTAACACCGCTTTAGCCGGGCGGCCGATGCTCCCGGGGCATTCGAGAAGGAGGCCCACCATGTCCGCAACCCGCTCCAATGTGATCCTCGGCGGCGAACCCGAACCCCTGCTCCTGGAAGAGGACCGGGTCCGTTTCGTGGAGGAACCCGACTCCAAGGTCAAGCTGCAGCGGCACAACTGGTACGAGCACTTCGAGCCGACGGGCCGGACCGTCGTCGTCAGCGACCGCGAGCACCACGTCTACGCCTGGTCGGGGCGCACGTACGTGGCCGAGTGATTCCGGCGGCGCCTCCTGCGGCCCGGCCCGATCACGTGTCAATCGTAGAATATTTCCTCTTTGTCCGTGTTTAGTAACCTTCGGCGTTTTACTAGGAAACGCCGCGCTCGCGCGCCACAGTGTGGGCTCCCGGCAACAAGCCGGGACCCGCACGTCCTTGAGGTGACAGCTCCATGTCTGCTTCTCTCATCACCCGCCGCGCCCTCGCGACCGTCGTGGCCTCCGTCGCCGTCGTCGGCGCCGCCGCCCTCCCGGCCGCGGCCGCCTCCGGTGGTCACGACCACGACCGCGGCCACGGCACGGGCAAGCACTCCACCGTCATGATCGGCAAGGTGCAGTACGACAGCCCCGGGCGCGACGACCGCTCCAACCGCAGCCTCAACGGCGAGTGGGTCGAGGTGAAGAACACCGGCAAGAAGCCCGTCAACCTGCGCGGTTACACCCTCGCGGACAAGCAGGGCAACACCTACCGCTTCCACAACCTGACGCTCGCCGGTCACTCCAGCGTCAAGGTGCACACGGGCAAGGGCAAGGACACCGCCCACGACGTCTACCAGAACCGCACCGCCTACGTCTGGGACAAGCGCGACGCCGCCACCCTGCGCAACGACCACAAGCGCATCCTCGACAGCCAGTCCTGGGGCAAGAAGGGCCGCTAGCAGCTAGCCGCCAGCAGCCGGCCCCTCCCCCGGCGACCACCCCCAACGCGCCGGGCTCCCGCCCCTTCGAGGACGGAAGCCCGGCGCGTGGCCGTGTGCGCGCCGGGTGCGCGCCGGGCATCCGCCGCGCATCCGCCGGGCGTCCAGCCGGACGATGCCCGCCCTTTATCCCAGCCGTACATCCTGAGGACCCGCGTCGCGTTCCCCCCGACGCGCCCCCCTTCCTCCGGAGGCTCCTGATGCGCCGTCGACTCACCGCCGCGCTCGTTCCCGCCGTCACCGCCGTCACCGCGCTCGTCGCCTTCGCGGGGTCGGCCGTCGCCGCTCCGGCCGACAAGCCGCAGGTGCTCAGCAGTTGGACGCAGACCAGCTCGGCGAGCTACAACGCGTGGCTGTCGGCGCGCGGCAACCAGGGCGCCTGGGCGGCGTACGGATTCGACTGGTCCACGGACTACTGCTCCTCCTCCCCCGACAATCCGTTCGGATTCCCCTTCAAGACGGCCTGCGCGCGCCACGACTTCGGCTACCGCAACCACAAGGCGGCGGGCATCTTCGCCGCGAACAAGTCGCGGCTCGACGACGCCCTGTACGCGGACCTCAAGCGGGTCTGTTCCGCCTACTCGGGCGTGAAGAAGGGCTCGTGCGACTCCACGGCGTGGACGTACTACCAGGCGGTGAAGGCCCTCGGCAGCTCACCGGCGGTCGACGGCGGCGCCGCGGCCTGACGCGCGCCCCGCTCCGTTCCCCACCCGGCGGAACCGGCGGCCCGTCCGGCACGTCCCTCCCGTGCCGAACACCGCCGTGTCCGAAGGGATCGAGACGATGCGCCGCACCACCGCACGCTCCACCCGCACGACCGCAGCGACCGCCCTGGCCGCCGCCCTCGCCGCCGCCGCGCTGCTCACCGGCTGCGGGACGACGACCACGACCGGAGACGGTGGCGGGGGTGGAGGTGGAGCGGGCGGCGGCGCGAAGGCGCCCGCCTGCCCCGGTCCCGGGCCGGAGACCGGGCAGCCGGCGCCGACCGTCATCGACGGCACGCCCGCCAACACCCCGGAGGGTGCGCGCCTTTCGCAAGCCATCGGGGAACAGGGCCGGGGCGCGTTCGCCGACGTCTACTCCGGCCAGGTCACCGACGCGCCGCCGGGCCGGGTGACGCTCTGCGTCACCGACCTGGCCCGCGGCCGCCTCCTCGTCGAGGCCGCGCACCGGGCCGACCCGCAGGCCGATCCGGCCCGCGCCGACCTCTACCTCGCCCGCTTCACCCGCAAGGCCCTGGCGGCCGCGGCGCAGCGGATCATCCGCCTGCGCGACGCGCTGCCGGTCTACTCCGTCTCCCCGAGCCGGGACGCGGGCGGGGTCACCGTGGAGACGAGCGCCGAGGGGGTCGCCTCCGCGGAGTTCCGGTCCCGGCTGGAGCGGGCCGCGGGGGGCGGGATCCCGGTGATCCTGGTCCCGGGCAGCCCGGCGCAGGCGCTGGTGGGGGAGGGCCCGCCGCCGGGGATGACACCGGCTCCGCGGTAGCGCGCGGCGGGCCGGTTCCAGGAGGGGTCGCGGTCGGGTCGAGGACCGGTCGAGGACCGCTGGATCCTCCCGCCACCGGGGCGGCCCGCACCCGTATGATCGCCGTGACTTGACGATCTGATGACCTGTCGATGACCACGAGCAGGGGGAAACCACGTGGAGACAGCCCGTCTGGCCTCTCTCATCGCCGCCACCGTCACCATGGGACTGGTCAGCGGACTGTTCTACGGTTTCGCCGTGGCGGTGATGCCGGGGCTCAAGCGCTCCGACGACCGCACGCTCATCACGGTCATGCAGCGGATCAACGTGGCCATCCTCAACGGCTGGTTCGTCCTCGGCTACATCGGCGCCTTCCTCTTCACCGCGCTGGCCCTGGGTCTGCACGTCCCCTCCGACGGGCACGACCTGCTCGTGCCGCTGATCGGGGCACTGGCCTGCTACATCCTGTCCATGGGCGTGACGAACCGGGTGAACATCCCGCTGAACAACGCGCTGGAGAAGGCCGGTCCGGTCGAGCGGATCGCGGACCCGGGTGCGGTGCGCCGCGCCTTCGAGGGGCCCTGGGCCCGCGCCAACGTGTGGCGCACCCTGCTGTGCACGGCGTCGCTGGGGTTCCTGGCCTGGGCGCTGGTGCTGCACGGAAGCGCCACCGCCTGAGGTACGTACGTACCCCCGCACCGCACGCGGAAGTGCCCCGGCCGACGGTCCCGGCCGGGGCACTTCCGTGTGCGGTGGTTCAGCGGGTGGTGGTCGAGCGGGTGGCGCGGCCGAAGAGGATCAGGGCCCGGGAGAGGGCCGTGAGGGCGACCGTGCACAGCAGGGTGCGGACGATGTTCGTCGAGACCCAGGTGGTCTTGAACTTCTCGACGATCGAGAAGTCGGTCATCTTCGCGGCGTCACCGGCGTCCTTGAGCTCGTTGTTCAGCGGGATGTTGACGCTGAAGGTGATCAGGAGGACGACGAAGTAGGCGACGGCCGCCGCGGCCACCCAGATCGCCACGTTGCGGCGGCCCTTGCGGAACTCCACGATCGCCGAGACGACGACCGCCACGAGCGCGAGCATGAAGGCCATGCCGAAGACGGGGCTGCCGTCGATGACCGAGTTGAAGTTCTGCATCGCCGTGACGTACGTCCGGTCGTCGGCCTTGGCCAGACCCGGCATCACCGAGACGTCGAAGGCGAAGAACAGACCCGCCATCAGGCCGATCAGGACGGTCGAGACGAGGAGCACGACCGTGGGGAACTTGCCGCGCTCACCGGCCGCCGCGGGTGCGGGCTGGCCGGGGTACGCCTGGGGTGCCTGGTTCGGCTGGTACGGCGGCTGCTGCTGGTACTGGTTCGGGCTACCGGCCGGATTGGGGTTCATGGATGCGTCCTTCGGTGGTGGTCGGGGAGGTGCCTGCCCTCGGCTCGGACATCCGATCGTGGCATCCCCCGGGACCCCCGGCCATGGCGTTTCCACCGGCCCTTGAGCGTCCTTCAAGGGCCGGTGGCGGATTCTGTTCGGCTGCCCGTACGCCTGCCGGGCGTCCGGGGCGGTCAGTAGCGGTAGTGGTCCGGCTTGTACGGGCCGTTCACGTCGACGCCGATGTAGGAGGCCTGCTCCGGGCGCAGGGTGGTGAGCTTGACGCCGAGGGCGGCGAGGTGGAGGCGGGCGACCTTCTCGTCCAGGTGCTTGGGCAGCACGTAGACGTCGATCGGGTACTCCTCGGGCTTGGTGAAGAGCTCGATCTGGGCCAGGGTCTGGTCCGCGAAGGAGTTCGACATCACGAAGGAGGGGTGACCGGTGGCGTTGCCGAGGTTCAGCAGACGACCCTCCGACAGCACGATCAGGACCTTGCCGTCGGCGAACTTCCAGGTGTGGACCTGCGGCTTGACCTCGTCCTTGACGATGCCCTCGATCTTCGCGAGACCGGCCATGTCGATCTCGTTGTCGAAGTGACCGATGTTGCCCACGATCGCCTGGTGCTTCATCTTGGCCATGTCCGCGGCCATGATGATGTCCTTGTTGCCCGTGGTCGTGATGAAGATGTCCGCCGTCTCGACCACGTCGTCCAGCGTCGCGACCTGGTACCCGTCCATCGCCGCCTGCAGCGCGCAGATCGGGTCGATCTCCGTCACGATGACCCGGGCGCCCTGACCGCGCAGCGACTCCGCGGACCCCTTGCCGACGTCGCCGTAGCCGAAGACGACCGCCGTCTTGCCACCGATGAGGACGTCGGTCGCGCGGTTGATGCCGTCGATCAGCGAGTGGCGGCAGCCGTACTTGTTGTCGAACTTCGACTTCGTCACCGCGTCGTTCACGTTGATCGCCGGGAAGAGCAGGGCGCCCTCCCGGTGCATCTCGTAGAGGCGGTGGACGCCCGTGGTGGTCTCCTCGGAGACCCCGCGGACCTCGGCCGCGAGGGACGCCCAGTCGATCGCGCTGCGCCCGAGCAGCTCGAAGACCAGGCGCAGTTCCTCGTTGTCGGCCGTGGAGGGGTCGGGCACCGCGCCGGCCTTCGCGAACTCGACGCCCTTGTGGACGAGGAGGGTGGCGTCACCGCCGTCGTCGAGGATCATGTTCGGGCCGGAGTGGCCCGGCCAGATCAGCGCCTGCTCCGTGCACCACCAGTACTCCTCCAGGGTCTCGCCCTTCCAGGCGAAGACCGGTATGCCCGCCGGGTTCTCCTGGGTGCCGGTCGGGCCGACCGCGACGGCGGCGGCCGCGTGGTCCTGGGTGGAGTAGATGTTGCAGGACACCCAGCGCACCTCCGCCCCGAGCGCGACGAGGGTCTCGATCAACACCGCGGTCTGCACGGTCATGTGCAGGGAGCCGGTGATGCGGGCACCCGCGAGCGGCTGCGAGGGGGCGTACTCCTTGCGGATCGACATCAGACCGGGCATCTCGTGCTCGGCCAGGGTGATCTCCTTGCGGCCGAAATCCGCGAGCGAGAGGTCTGCGACCTTGAAGTCCATGGGGTTCTACTCCGTGATGGTGGTGGCTGCGGTGGCTGGATCCTGGCGCGCGTGCAGGTCCAGGTTCTGATGGATCTCTAGAGTCGCGGTGGACTTGTTGAGGGTGATGTAGTGCAGGCCCGGCGCCCCCTCGGCGAGCAGCCGCTCGGCCATCCGGGTGGCGTACTCGACGCCGATGCGGTGGCCGTCCGCCGGGTTGTCCTTGGCCGCTTCGAGACGCTGGGCGAGCGCCTGGGGGAAGCGGGCGTCGCTCAGCTCGGAGAAGCGGCGGATCTGCCGGTAGTCGGTCGCGGGCATGATCTCGGGGATCACCGGGGTCAGGCAGCCCACCGAGCACAGCCGGTCGCGCAGCCGGAGGTAGTCCTCGACGTGGAAGAACATCTGGGTGATGGCGTAGTCCGCGCCGGCCCGGCACTTGGCGGCGAAGTGGCGGACGTCCTCGTCCCACGAGGGCGAGCGGGGGTGGCGCTCGGGGAACGCCGCCACGCCGACCGTGAAGTCCCCCAACTGGCGGAGGAGCGAGACCAGTTCGTGTGCGTGGCGCAGCCCGTCGGGGTGCGCCGTCCAGTCCCCCTTGGGGTCGCCGGGCGGGTCTCCGCGCAGCGCCAGGACGTCACGGATGCCCGCGTCCGCGTACTGCCCGATGATGTGGCGCAGCTCGGCCACCGAGTGTCCGACGGCGGTGAGGTGGGCGACCGGGCGCAGGGTCGTCTCGGCGGCGATCCGCTTGGTGACCTCGACGGTCCGGTCGCGGGAGGAGCCGCCGGCGCCGTAGGTGACGGAGACGAAGGAGGGGGCGAAGGACTCGATCCGGCGGATGGCGTTCCACAGCACCCGCTCCCCCGTGTCCGTCTTCGGCGGGAAGAACTCGAAGGAGAAGCTCTGCCGGCCCTGGGCCAGTAGTTCCCGGACCCCGAGCGTGGCCGGGGCGGACGTGCGGGGGCGCTCGGCGGTGGCGGTGGCGGTGAGTGTGGCCGACATGTCTGTCTCCTTTCTCAGCGGGTCTCGCAGCGTGGTGCTCGGTGCGGGTGCTCGTGCTGTGCTCTGCGCGGTGCTCAGCGTGCGTTGAAGTACTTGGCTTCGGGGTGGTGGATGACGATGGCGTCGGTGGACTGTTCGGGGTGGAGCTGGAACTCCTCGGAGAGGTGGACGCCGATCCGTTCGGGCTGGAGGAGGTCGGCGATCTTGGCGCGGTCCTCCAGGTCGGGGCAGGCGCCGTAGCCGAGGGAGAAGCGGGCTCCGCGGTACTTGAGGTCGAACATGTCCTCGACCCGGTCCGGGTCCTCCCCGGCGTAGCCGAGTTCGGAGCGGACCCGGGCGTGCCAGTACTCGGCCATGGCCTCGGCGAGCTGGACGGACAGGCCGTGGAGCTCGAGGTAGTCGCGGTAGGCGTCGGCGGCGAACATCTTGGCGGTGGCCTCGCCGATCTTGGAGCCGACGGTGACGACCTGGAGGCCGATGACGTCGGTCTCCCCGGATTCCTCGGGGCGGAAGAAGTCGGCGAGGCACAGGCGGCGCCCGCGGCGCTGGCGGGGGAAGGTGAAGCGGGTCCGCTCGTTGCCCGCCTCGTCCAGGATGATCAGGTCGTCGCCCTTGGACACGCACGGGAAGTAGCCGTAGACCACGGCCGCTTCCAGCAGGTTCTCGGTGTGGAGCTTGTCCAGGAGCCCGCGCAGCCGGGGGCGGCCCTCGCTCTCGACCAGCTCCTCGTAGGTCGCTCCGCCGGCGCGGGCCTGCTTGAGCCCCCACTGGCCCTTGAACAGCGCGCCCTCGTCCAACCAGGACGCGTAGTCCTTGAGCGGGATCCCCTTGACCACCCGGGTCCCCCAGAACGGAGGCGTCGGCACCGGGTTCGTCACGGACACGTCGGAGCGTACGGAGCCCAGCTCGGGCACGTCCTCGATCTCCACCTCGGGCGCCGCCTGCCGCTTGGCGACCCGGCGTTGCTTGAGGGGCGGGAGCTCCGCCCCGGGCACCCCGCGCTTGATCCCCATGAGGGCGTCCATGAGGCGCAGGCCTTCGAAGGCGTCGCGGGCGTAGCGGACTTCGCCTTCGTAGATTTCGTGGAGGTCCTGTTCGACGTAGGCGCGGGTGAGGGCGGCGCCGCCGAGGATGACGGGGTAGTCGGCGGCGAGCTTGCGCTGGTTCAGTTCCTGGAGGTTCTCCTTCATGATCACCGTGGACTTGACCAGGAGGCCCGACATCCCGATCACGTCCGCCCGGTGCTCCACGGCGGCCTCCAGGATCGCCGACACCGGCTGCTTGATCCCGATGTTGACCACGTTGTAGCCGTTGTTGGAGAGGATGATGTCGACGAGGTTCTTACCGATGTCATGGACATCACCGCGGACCGTGGCCAGCACGATCGTGCCCTTGCCCTCCGCGTCCGTCTTCTCCATGTGCGGCTCCAGATAGGCCACCGCCGTCTTCATCACCTCCGCCGACTGCAACACGAACGGCAGCTGCATCTGACCCGACCCGAACAACTCACCAACGACCTTCATCCCCTCCAACAGGGTGTCGTTGACGATCTCCAACGCCGGACGGGCCACCAACGCCTCGTCCAGGTCAGCCTCCAGACCGTTCTTCTCCCCGTCGATGATCCGCCGCTGCAACCGCTCGTCCAACGGCAACGCGAGAAGCTCCTCCGCGCGCCCGGCCTTCAACGACTTCGTGTTCACACCCTCGAACAGGGCCATCAACTTCTGCAGCGGGTCATACCCCTCCGCACGCCGGTCGTAGATCAGGTCCAGCGCCGTGGTGACCTGCTCCTCGTCGAACCGCGCGATCGGCAGGATCTTCGACGCGTGGACGATCGCCGAATCCAGACCCGCCTTCACACACTCATCAAGGAAGACCGAGTTCAACAACACACGAGCCGCGGGGTTGAGACCGAAGGAGATGTTCGACAACCCCAACGTCGTCTGCACATCCGGATGACGCCGCTTGAGCTCACGGATCGCCTCGATCGTCGCGATACCGTCCCCGCGCGACTCCTCCTGACCCGTGCAGATCGTGAACGTCAGCGTGTCGATCAGGATGTCCGACTCGAGAATCCCCCAGTTCTCCGTCAGGTCGACGATCAACCGCTGCGCGATCGCCACCTTGTCCTCGACCGTCCGCGCCTGACCCTTCTCATCGATCGTCAACGCGATCAACGCGGCACCGTGCTCCTGCGCCAACCGCGTCACCTGCGCGAACCGCGACTCCGGGCCGTCACCATCCTCGTAGTTCACCGAGTTGATCACCGCGCGCCCACCCAGACGCTCCAACCCCGCCTTGATCACCGCGACCTCGGTCGAGTCCAACACGATCGGCAGCGTCGACGCCGTCGCGAACCGCCCCGCCAGCTCGTCCATGTCCGCGACACCGTCACGACCCACGTAGTCCACGCACAGGTCCAACATGTGCGCGCCCTCGCGGATCTGGTCCCGGACCATCTCCACGCAGTCGTCCCAACGCGCCTCCAACATCGCGTCCCGGAACTTCTTCGACCCGTTCGCGTTCGTCCGCTCACCGATCGCCATGAACGCCAGGTCCTGACGGAACGGAACCGTCTGGTAGAGGGACGAAGCACCAGGCTCGGGGGCGGGCTGGCGCCCGGTGACGGCTGCGCCCCGGACCCGCTCCACGACCTGCCGCAGGTGCTCCGGCGTCGTGCCGCAGCAACCGCCCACGAGCGAAAGACCGTACTCGCGGACGAACGATTCCTGCGCGTCCGCGAGCTCCGCGGCCGACAGCGGGTAGTGGGCGCCGTCCTTGGTCAGGACGGGCAGACCGGCGTTGGGCATGCAGGAGATCGGGATGCGCGCGTTGCGGGCGAGGTAGCGCAGGTGCTCGCTCATCTCCGCCGGGCCCGTCGCGCAGTTCAACCCGATCATGTCGATGCCCAACGGCTCCAACGAGGTCAGCGCCGCGCCGATCTCCGAGCCCAGCAGCATCGTGCCGGTCGTCTCCACCGTCACCGAACAGATCAGCGGGACCGAGACGCCCAGCGCCTCCATCGCCCGCCGCGCACCGATGATCGAGGACTTCGTCTGGAGCAGGTCCTGCGTCGTCTCCACCAGCAGCGCGTCCGCGCCACCGCTCAGCAGACCCTCCGCATTGATCTGGTAGGCGTCCCGGATGACGGAGTAGCGGATGTGCCCGAGGGTCGGCAGCTTGGTGCCGGGGCCCATGGAGCCCAGGACCCAGCGCTGCTGACCGGTCGAGGCCGTGAACTCGTCCGCCACCTCGCGCGCGATCCGCGCACCCGCCTCGGACAGCTCGAAGTTGCGCTCCGGGATGTCGTACTCCACCAGCGCGGCGTGGTTCGCACCGAAGGTGTTCGTCTCCACGCAGTCCACGCCCACCGCGAAGTAGGCCTCGTGGACCGAGCGCACGATGTCGGGGCGCGTCACGTTCAGGACCTCGTTGCAGCCCTCCAGCTGCTGGAAGTCCTCCAGGGAGGGGTCCTGCTCCTGGAGCATCGTCCCCATCGCGCCGTCGGCGACCACCACGCGGGTGGCCAGCGCCTGTCGGAGGGCGTTCGCCCGTTCCTGTGCGTCGGTCGTCATGTCAGCCGTCCCAGGTGCGGTGCGAGCAGCTCGGCGGAGTGGTCCCCGTACACCGCGCGGACGGTGGTGAGGAGGGCCGCGGGATGGATCTCGTACGACTGCGAGCCCACGGCGGCGAGGACGAGGGCGGACATGGCACAGCCCAGCTGCGCCGCGGTCTCCAGCGGCAGCTGCCAGCTGACCGCGGCCAGGAAGCCGGAGCGGAAGGCGTCGCCGACGCCGGTGGGGTCCTCGGGGGTGATGCCGGGGACGGCGCGCACCGTGATCGTCGGGTCGCCCTTGCGGTCGATGCGCACGCCCTGGCCGCCCAGGGTGGTGACCCAGGTGCCGACCCGGTCGAGGACGTCGGTGTGGCTCCACCCGGCGCGTTCGCGCAGCAGGGCGGACTCGTACTCGTTGGTGAACAGCCAGGCCGCGCCGTCCACCAGGGTGCGCACCTGCGCGCCGGAGAGCCGGGCGAGCTGCTGCGAGGGGTCGGCGGCGAAGGGGATGCCCAGGGCGCGGGCCTGGTCGGTGTGGTGGACCATGGCCGCCGGGTCGTTCGGGGAGACGAGGACCAGGTCGAGGGGGGACTGGGCGTGCAGGGGGCCCAGGTCGATCCGGTCGGCCTCGGCCATGGCGCCCGCGTAGAACGAGGCGATCTGGTTCGCGTCCTGGTCGGTCATGCACATGAAGCGGGCGGTCTGGCGGTCGTCGGAGACGTACACCGCGCCGGTGTCGACTCCGTGCTCCTTGAGCCAGACCTCGTACTCGGCGAAGTCGGCGCCGACGGCGCCCGCGAGGAGCGGGCCGAGGCCCAGTCCGCCGAGCCCGTAGGAGATGTTGGCCGCCACTCCGCCCCGCCGGACCTCCAGCGTGTCGACGAGGAAGGACAGCGAGACGTGTTCCAGCTGGTCGGGGAGCAGCTGGTCGACGAACCGGCCCGGGAAGGCCATGAGGTGATCTGTGGCGATGGATCCGGTCACCGCGATACGCACGTGGACTCCTGTGAGCTGATCTCGATGTCGGCGGGGCGGAGGGAGGGACGGGAGGGGCTTCGGGCGGAGGGAGAGCGGGCGGGGACGCTCAGACGCCCGCGGCGGCCTTCAGGGCTTCGGCGCGGTCGGTGCGCTCCCAGGTGAAGTCCGGCAGCTCACGGCCGAAGTGGCCGTAGGCGGCGGTCTGCGCGTAGATCGGGCGCAGCAGGTCGAGGTCGCGGATGATCGCGGCCGGGCGCAGGTCGAAGACCGTGGAGATGGCCTCCTCGATGCGGTCGGTGGGCACGGTGTGGGTGCCGAAGGTCTCGACGAAGAGGCCGACGGGCTCGGCCTTGCCGATCGCGTAGGCGACCTGGACCTCGCAGCGGGTCGCGAGACCGGCGGCGACGACGTTCTTGGCGACCCAGCGCATCGCGTAGGCGGCGCTGCGGTCGACCTTGGACGGGTCCTTGCCGGAGAAGGCGCCGCCGCCGTGGCGGGCCATGCCGCCGTAGGTGTCGATGATGATCTTGCGGCCGGTGAGGCCGGCGTCGCCCATCGGGCCGCCGATCTCGAAGCGCCCGGTCGGGTTGACCAGCAGGCGGTAGCCCTCGGTGTCCAGCTTGATGCCGTCCTCGGCCAGCTGCGCCAGGACGTGCTCGACGACGAGCGCGCGGATGTCGGGGGTGAGCAGCGCGTCGAGGTCTATGTCGGCGGCGTGCTGGGTGGAGACGACGACGGTGTCGAGGCGGACGGCCTTGTCGCCGTCGTACTCGATGGTGACCTGGGTCTTGCCGTCGGGGCGCAGGTAGGGGATCGCGCCGTTCTTGCGGACCTCGGACAGGCGCCGCGAGAGCTTGTGGGCGAGGTGGATCGGGAGCGGCATCAGCTCGGGGGTCTCGTCGCAGGCGTAGCCGAACATCAGGCCCTGGTCGCCCGCGCCCTGCTTGTCCAGCTCGTCGCCCTCCTCACCCTTGGCGGCGCCCTCGACCCGGCTCTCGTACGCCGTGTCCACGCCCTGCGCGATGTCCGGGGACTGCGCGCCGATGGAGACCGAGACGCCGCAGGAGGCACCGTCGAAGCCCTTGCCGGAGGAGTCGTAGCCGATCTCCAGGATCTTCGCGCGGACGATGGCCGCGATCGGCGCGTACGCCTGGGTCGTCACTTCACCGGCTATGTGGACCAGGCCCGTGGTGATCAGCGTCTCGACGGCCACGCGGGAGGTGGGGTCCTCCGTGAGCAGGGCGTCGAGGATCGCGTCGCTGATCTGGTCGGCGATCTTGTCGGGGTGGCCCTCGGTGACGGACTCCGAGGTGAACAGACGGCGGGACATGTCACTCCTGGTGGATGGTCGGGTACGGGCGATCGGGTGCGGGAGGTCGTGGGGTGCGGGAGGTCGTGAGGTGCGCAAGGCGGTCGGTCGGCGGGTCGGTGGGAGGGTCGGTCGGGCGGTCGGCGGATCGGGCGGTCGGCGGTTCGGCTGAGAGGTGTCCCCGATCGATCTTGTGCCATGGGCGAAGGGGGAGCGAGCCGCATCCGGATACCCCCGACACGTTCGTGACATCAGAATCTGACGGGGCGTCAGGAACATGTCGACCCGATCGGCCCTCAGAGGGTGCGGATCGCGGACTCGGCGTGCCGCTTGGCCAGTTCGAGGACGGCCGTGCTCTCGCGGCCGAGTTCCGCCCGTACGTGCGCACGCGCCCGGGACAGATCGGCCCCCGGCCCGAGCACCTGCTCGACGTCGGCCGCGCGCAGCAGCACGCTGTGCTGGGAGATCGCCGTCACGCCCGTTTCGTCGGGCAACACGGACCACTCCCCGGTGTGCGCCTCGATCAGCGGCGGTGTCCTCGTCTGCTTGTGGACGATGCGGGCGGCGTGCGGGAAGCAGATCCGTACGGACTCGGTGTCCCGCGGCGGACCGCCGCCCTCGGCCAGGGTCTCCATCCGCACGCGCTGCACCCCCGGGACGTCCTCACGGACCTCCGCGCGCAGGACGTGCGGGACCCGGCCGGGCCAGTCGGCCACCCCGTAGAGGTAGTCGTAGACCAGCTCGGCCGGGCCGTGCACCCGGACGGAGTCCTCGAAGCCGAGCATCAGCGCGTCGATTTCGCGCCACCGCTCGGCGTTCTCCTTGAGCTGTTCCAGCTCGGCCCGGCTGTTGTCGTCGGTCGCGAGCAGCAGCCACGCGACGTCCCCCGGCGGGCCGGCGGCCACGGTGAACTCGTGCTCCAGGCGCAGTCGGCTGCGTCCGGTGCCGCGGGGTTCGACCGTCCAGGTCCCGGCCATGGTGACCGCGGGTGCGGCGGGGAGTTCCTGGAGGAAGTCGATGCGCGTGCGCGCGCTGTCCAGGGTGCGGTGCGAGAGCGCGGACCTGATGCTCCCGTTGACGGAGAACCACATCCTGAACCGGTCGAGCACCCCGTCGAAATCGAGCCGTTCGACATGGATGCTCGACGCCGCGATCAACGGCCACTGCGTGGTGTCCGCGATCAGCCCGTAGACCACCCCGGCCGGCGCGGTCACGTCGATCTCGTACGACGCGCGGTGCACTCGCTCACCCGACATCGGCTCAGCCTCCCTGACCTGTGGCCCCGACCCTCCTCCCCGGCGCCGGAGAGCGACCGGAAGTCCGCTTGAAGACGGGTCCGGGCGGCGCGGGGCGGGGCCGGGGCCGCATGGCCGGAACGTGTCACCCGAGCCCCGCCCCGCTCCCCTGGCCTTGGCCCCGCTGCTCGATCCGGGTGGTCACGGCCGCGGCCAGGGTCGCGATCGTGGGGGTCTCGTAGATCTGGCGCAGCCGGAGCTCGACGCCGTAGGTGCGCGAGAGCTGGCGGAGCATGTGCTGGGCGGCCAGTGAATCGCCGCCCAGCTCGAAGAAGTTGGCTTCCAACGGAGGGTCGGTGATCTTGAGGAGGGTCGCCCAGACTGCGCGCACCTCGTCCAGGACGGTGCGTACGCCGTCGTGGGGTGTGAGGAACGTGAGCGAGGTGGTCATGGTGATCTCCTTGCGAGAACGTACGGACGCATGCGAAGTCATGGGGGACACGGCTGGACATGGTCTGTGCTCGTCACTCTCGCGGCCCGCGCTCGTCCGGCCCTTGAGGGCGCGTCGAGTCGGGCTGCGGCCGTGCCCGCCCCCTCGTTCCGGTTCGTTCCGAGTGGTGCGGGCCCGTGGACGGCCTACCGCACGCGGAAGTTGGCCATCATCCCCATGGCCGAGTGGTCCAGCAGGTGGCAGTGGTAGACGTACGTCCCCCGGTACGAGGCGAAGGTCGCGTGGAGTTTGACGCTCTCCCCCGGGAAGAGCCGGACGGTGTCCTTCAGCCCCGCCTCCGCCGGTCCGGCCGGGGCGCCGTTGCGCTCCAGCACCCGGAACTGGACCAGGTGCATGTGGAAGTTGTGCGGGATCAGCTTGTTGGCGTTGGTGACCGTCCAGACCTCCGAGGAGCCGTAGGAGACCGTCTGGTCGATGCGGTTCGGGTCGTAGGCCTGGCCGTCCATGAACCCCCGCGGTTCCTGGCGCCCGTCCTCGTCCATGCTGAGCACGATGGTGCGCTGCACCGCGGGCTTCGGCAGCGCCGCCACCGCGGGCAGGGTGCGCAGGGTGTCCGGCACCCGGCTCGGGTCGCCGGCCGTGCGCACGACGTCGAAGCGCAGCACCTTGCCGACCTGGTCGGGGGTGCCCGGGCCCAGGGTGTTCTCCAGGACGATCTTCGTGCCGACCGGGTAGCGGGAGAAGTCGATGACCACGTCCGCGCGCTCCGCCGGGGAGAGCCCGATGGTGTCGGTCGGGAAGGGGTGTTCCAGCAGCCCGCCGTCCGAGCCGATCTGGATCATCTGGCCGCCGTCCGACAGCTTGAGCTGGAAGAAGCGCATGTTGGAGGAGTTCAGCAGCCGGAAGCGGTACTTGCGGGCCGCGACCTCGACGTAGGGGCTCGGGCGGCCGTTGGCGAGGATGGTGGTGCGGCCGAAGGCGTCGTCCATGACGTAGACGAGCTGGCCGTACTCGTCGAAGTGCGCGTCCCGCAGCGCGATGGGTATCTCGTACTGCCCCGACGGCAGCGGCAGGGCGCGTTCCGTCTCGTCCGAGAGCAGGTAGGAGCCGGACAGGCCGCGGTAGACGTGCTCCGATTCCATGTGGTGAGCGTGGTCGTGGAACCAGAGCGGGGCGCCCGGTTGCTGGTTGGGGTAGGTGTAGGTGCGCGAGGTGCCGGGCGCGAAGGTGTCCATCGGGGAGCCGTCGTTGTCCTGGGTGACCGAACCGCCGTGCAGGTGGACGGCGACCGGCATGCCGAGGGTGTTGCGGTGGCGGACCACCACCTTGCGGCCGCTGCGGGCGCGCAGCACCGGTCCGGGGAAGCAGCCCTCGTACGTCAGGACCTTGGCCATGCCGCCGGGCAGGATCTCCCGCGACACCTCCTTGATCGTGACGGCGTAGGTGTCCTGTCCGCCCGAGGTCGAGACCGGCGTCAGCACCGGCAGGATCGGCATCCGCACCGAGAAGGGCGGCGGCACGGGCACCGCGACCGGTCTGGGCACCACGCCCGGGGTCGCGTCGGCGGCCTGGGCGGTACGGGCGTCGAGCATCGGCGTCAGCGCGCCGCCGGTGATCAGTCCGGCACCGGCCGCGGCCAGGGCGCCGCCGAGCACGCTGCGTCTGGTGACCATGCGATGTCCTCCTTGGACGGGGGTGGGCGGGGGCGGCTCCCGCTGCCGCGTGCGGGTGTCGCACACGGCTTCGGCACGGGTGTCGCGCGGCGAGTGCACCAGACGTCCCTCGCACATCGCTGGAGCCCAGGTGGTGTGCGGCCGTCCGGCGTTGCGCGGGGCTTGCGTGGGCTCCGTATATCTGCTCGTGCGTACGTCGGACCGCGTACGCACCACTCGTGCCGCAGAGCGCGGCCACCGGGGGAGGCTCACCGTGGACCTGAACGACCTGCACGATCTGCGCGACTGGCTGCCGCGCGCGCTCGGGGTCGCCGAGCGGTGGGGCGGCCAGTTCGGACCGTACGAGACGCACGGCGCCCACCGCGTCGACCCCGACGCCTTCGACGGGGCCTTCGAGCGGCTCGCCAAGCGGATGGACCACAACTATCCGTTCTTCCACCCGCGTTACGCCGGACAGATGGTCAAGCCCCCGCACCCGGCGGCCGTCGTCGGCTACCTGACCGCGATGCTGTTCAACCCCAACAACCACGCCGCCGAGGGCGGGCCCGCGACCACCGAGATGGAACGCGAGGCCGTCGCCTCCCTCGCCGCCATGTTCGGCTTCGACGCGCACGTCGGGCACCTGACCACCAGCGGCACCATGGCCAACCTCGAAGCCCTGTACGTGGCCCGCCAGCTCCACCCGGACCGCGGGATCGCCTACAGCGCCGAATGCCACTACACCCACGAGCGGATGTGCCACGTCCTGGGCGTCGAGGGCCACCGGATCCCGGTTGACGGGCACGGGCGGATCGACCTGGACGCGCTGGAGGACGCCCTGCGCACCGGGCGGATCGGCACGGTCGTCGTCACCACCGGGACCACCGGGCTCGGCACGGTGGACCCGGTCCACGAGGTGGTCGCGATCGCCCGCCGGTACGGGGTGCGCGTCCACGTGGACGCGGCGTACGGCGGCTTCTACGCGATCCTGGGCCGGGCCGGGGCCGAGGGCTTCGACCCGCGGCCCTGGCGGGCCATCGCCGAGTGCGACTCGGTGGTCGTGGACCCGCACAAGCACGGGCTCCAGCCCTACGGCTGCGGGGCGGTGCTCTTCCCGGACCCGCGCGCCGGGCGGCACTTCGCCCACGACTCGCCGTACACCTACTTCACCGACGCCGACCTGCACCTCGGCGAGATCAGCCTGGAGTGCTCGCGGGCGGGCGCCGCGGCGTCCGCGCTGTGGCTGACCCTGGAGCTGCTCCCGCTCACCCCCGACGGCTTCGGTTCCATCCTCGCCGCCAACCGGCGGGCCGCGCTGCGCTGGGCCGACCTGATCACCGACTCGGCGGAGCTGGAGCTGTACCAGCGCCCCGACCTCGACATCGTCACCTACTTCCCGGCGACGGCGCAGGGATCGCTCTCCGCGATCGACGCCGCCTCGGACCGGCTGCTGCGCGACGGCATGACGGCGGAGGCCGACCCGGTCTTCCTGAGCGTGCTGCGCGCCGACGCCGACGCCTTCGTACGGCGCCACCCGGGCGTGGTCCGCGACGCGGACGCGGCGCGCATCGTGCGCAGCGTCCTGATCAAGCCCGAGTCCGAGCTCTACCTCCCGACCCTGCACGACCGCGTGGCGGCCCTGGCCGCGCACGGCCGTGCCACCTTCTGACCGGAGGACCCGACCATGTCCTTGTCCCTGTCCCTGTCACCCCAGGCCTCCTTATCCCCGACCGCGCCCCTGCCGCCCCTGCCGATGGGCCGCTCGGCGCTCGCGCACCTCTCCGGCCTCCTCGCCGCCGCCTTCCACCGGGACGCCCTGGCCCGGTGGATGGTCCCGGACGAGCAGGAGCGCGCGGAGCGGCTCCCCGGGTTCTTCCGGGCGTTCGTCGAACTGTCCGCCGCCCACGGCGGGGTGTTCACCAGCCCGGACGGCGACGCCGTCCTGCTCTTCCTGCCGCCGGGCGCCGTACCGGACGAGGAGCGGCTGGCGGAGGCCGCCGCGGCCCTGGGTCCGCACGCCCAAGCCCTGCACACCATCGCGGCGCTCCAGGACGAACGCCACCCGCACGGCCCGCCGCACTACTACATCTCCTTCGCCGGGGTCCGCGCGGACCGCCAACGGGACGGCCTGGTCTCGGCCCTGGTGGGCCGGCTCGCCGCCCGGGCCGACGCCGAGGGCGTCGGCCTGTACACGGAGGCCAGCTCGCCGGGCGGGGAGGCGGCGAGCCGCCGCGGCGGTTTCGAACGGGTGGGCCCGGAGATCGCCCTGCCCGGGGACGGACCCGTCCTGCGGCCGATGTGGAGGGACGCGCGATGAGGGGCGACGACCTGATCCTGTCGTGGACCTCGGGCGAGGTCGCCCGGGGCGAGGTTCCGGCGGAGCACATCGGTCCGCTGCTGCAAGTGCTCATGTGGAGCCGGGAGTTCCTGGTCTCCAGCCACCCCGAACTGGGCCGCTCCGGCCCCGTGTGCCCGTACACCGCCCCGGCCCTGCGCAAGGACCTCTTCCACCTGGCGATGCCCTCGCAGGACTGCGACGACCTCGCCTCGGCGGTGGACTCCCTGCGCACCCGGCACGCGACCCTCTCGGAGGGCCTCTCCCCCGAGGACCGCGAGCTGCTCACGATCCTCCTGGTCCTGCCGGGCTTCGACCCGACGGACTCGGTGGAGTTGGACGAGCTCCAGCGCAAGGCGAAGGACGAGTTCGTCGCGGAGGGCCTGATGATCGGCCAGTTCCACCCGGTCTGCGAGGAGCCCGGCCTCTACAACGAGTCCTTCCGCCCGCTGCGCTCCCCGCTCCCCCTCCTGGCCGTGCGCAAGCTCCTGGTCTTCGACCTGCCGTTCCTGGTCGGCGACGACCTGCACATGGACCACTACCTCCAGCGCTTCGCCCCGGCCATCCCCTCCCGCATCCGCGACCAACTGGTGAGCCGCGTGGTGGCGGCCTGAGCCCGGCCCCCTACCGCGCCGATGCCCCCCACCGCCGCCGGGCGGTGGGGGGCGTCGGGCATGAGCCGCCCGTCCGGGCTAGTGGACCGCCGCGCAGGTCTTGTCGTCGCCCTTGAGGCACACCCAGATCGTGACGTCCTTCACGTCCTTGCCGGTGCCGGTCGCCTTGAGCACCGGGTTCTTCTGGCGGTCCATGTGGTCCTCCCGCCAGGCGCCGTCCTTCCAGTAGCGGTAGCTGACCCGGAGCTCGACGCTCTTCCCGTCCGAGCAGTTGTCCTTCGTCTTGAGGGTCCACTGCGTCTTGTAAATCGGATAGCCGCCGGCCATACCCGTCTTGAACCACTGGTAGTTCCCACTGGCCTCGCCGCACCCGCCGACGGTCCTGCCCCAGACCGCACCGCCGTCCGCCTGCGCCGCCCCCGCCGCCCCGATGACCAGTCCGGCCGCCGCCACGGCCATCGTGGCCTTGCGTGCGAATGTCATGTTTCCCCCTGGAGGATCTGCCCGACGTGTTCTGACGGACAGGAACCTATGGCGCCGAACCTTCCCGCCTCGCCCAACGGGCGGTTGATCCTTCCCGCCCCCCAGGGTGGGCGGGGCCGTACCACCAGGGGGGTAGAAGGCCCGAGTGGGACCTTCGGTCGTGGATCGCGCGACCTTGTTCCCTATCGACGGGATCCCTTCCGCAGAAGTCTGATGTGATGTCAATTCTCAAGCGATTGCTGTTAGTCGGCGTCGTGCTCGTCGCCGTTGCGGGTGGCGGCGGGTCCGCCGTCGCGGACGACGCTCCGGGAGATGCGCCGCAGTGGGTGTGGCACGCTTCGTCGCTGCCGCCGGACGAGATCGCGCGCGACGGCGCGGTCCTCCCCAAAGGGCTCGACGGGACCCGGCCCGACCAGCCGCCGCCCCAGCTCAGTCTGTACCTGCACGTCCAGGGAACCCCTTCGGGCGCCAGCCGTTACGACTCCGGCTACGTCGGTACGACCACCGACCGGAACTACGCACTGCGCCGGATCACCGAGCGCTTCGGCGGCAACGGCTACCTGTACCGGGTGCACGCCACGCCCAACTTCGTCGACGTGGCCGGTTCTTTGGGAGGGTTCTACAACCGGGCCTCCGAGCACGAGTACGCGGCCATGGGTGGCTTCCGGTTCGACCAGGTCGTCGACTGGGAGGAGATCTCCTTCGGAGCACCGCGGCCGGGCGAGAGCAACGCCGGCTACGACGCGGACCGCTACCGCGGTCTGCGCGCGAGCGGCGGCCAGCCCCAGCTGGCAGGCTTCCCCGCCGGGCACGCCGCCTGGGCGCGGCAGCCCTGGCGGCAGTACGCGGCCTGCGGCTCGGCGGCCGCGCGGGTCCGCGCCGAGCGGTCCGCCCCGGCGTGTGCGCCCGTGCGCAAGCCGTATGACGCGGGGCTGGCGTTCTGGCGGTCGGTCCGGCTGGCGGGTCAGGTGCCCGACCGCTGGTTCACCGGAGGCGGCGCGGCCGTACAACTGGTGAGCGCCGCGACCGGCCGGGTCGCGGAGAACGCGGACGCCGCCGGGGACGGGGCCTCGATCACGACCTGGGAGGCCCACCGGGGCCGTTGGCAGCAGTGGCGGTTGGAACCGGCCGGGCACGACACGTACGTGGTGGTGAACCTCGCCTCGGACAAAGTCCTGGACGGTAAGGACAGCAGCGTGGACGGCGAGCCGGTCGTGCAGTGGCGGCGTGACGGACAGTTGTGGCAGCGTTGGCTGCTCCAGCCGGCGGGCACCGACCTGTTCCGCCTGGTCAACGCGGCCACGGGGATGGCGCTCGACCTCGGTGGCGACGCGGAGGGCGCGACCGTGGTCCAACGGGCGGTGTCCGCCTCCGGGACCCAGACCTGGCGGCTACGGATGACCGACCCGCTGCACGGACTCAGCGGAGTGCCGCTGACCCTCACCCACACGGCGAGCGGCAAGGCGGCGGACGGAAGGGACGCACGGGCCGACGGCGAGCGCGTGGTGCAGTGGCGGTCGAACGGGAAGCCTTGGCAGGAATGGCTCCTGAACCCGGCCGACGACGGCACGTACGTGGTGACCAGCGTGGCCACGGGCAAGGTCCTGGACGCCGGCGACGACGCCACTGACGGTGCGGCCCTGGTGCAATGGGACCGGATCGCCGGACGCCCGCAGCGGTGGCGGATCGAACCGGCCGGGGTGGGCGACGGGTTCTTCCTCGTGGACGCGGCGAGCGACCGGGTCGTCTCCAACGACGACAGCGGCCGGGACGGCACCACGCTGACCCTGCGGGCCGGACGGCAGGACGGCGGGGCCGGACGGCGTTGGTCCGTCCAACCGGTCGAGCCGGAGCCTGCGCACGTGTCGGACTGAACCGGCGAAGGGCGGGCCGGGGCAGGGCCAAGACCGCCCTTACTCTCTGACCGCCCGGTCGAGGTCGGCGTGGAGTCCGCGGCAGAGCCCGTCGAACGCCCGGGCCGCCGCCGCGGTGACGCCGTCACGAGCGTCCGCGGGTGGTTCGCCGGACAGGATCCGTCGTCGCAGTTCGCGCAGGGCGGCCCGGTGGGTACCGGCGATGGCGCCCGCGAGCAGCACGAGCACCGGGTGGGCGGCCCCGTTCGGTCCGGCGGCGGTGTGCGGCGGGTGTCCGGCCAGGGCGGCCCCCAGCGCCACCTCCGCTCGTTCGCCGATCTCGCGTTCACGGGCGCGCAGTGCGGGACTTTCGTCGATGGCCGCGAGCCGACCGGCGAGTTGGAGGGGTGGCTGGAGTTCGTCCGCGAGGCCGTCCGCACCGGTGGACCGCACCTGGCATCCGTCCAGATCTGCGAGGAGCCCAACGCCGACCTGCCCTCGGTCGACGGCAGCACCCCCAACGTTCTGCACGCGCTCGTCGAGGGGGTCGTCGCGGCCAAGCAGGAGGCCCGCGCCCTGGGGCGCGGCCTGGCGGTCGGCTTCAACGCCGTGCCGACCTTCGACCCGGCCGACACCTTCTGGTCCGCGCTCGGCGCCTTGGCCGACGACCGCTTCCGGCACAGCCTGGACTACGTCGGCCTGGACTTCTTCCCGGACGTCTTCCGACCCGTCGCCGCCGATCGGTTGGCGGAGGCGGTCACCGCGGTCCTCACCGCCTTCCGGCACGTCGATCTGCGCAAGGCCGGCATCCCCGGCAGCGTCGCGATCCGCATCTGCGAGAACGGCTGGCCCACCGGCCCCGGCCGCGGCGAGCAGCGGCAGGCGGCGGTCCTCGAAACCGTCCTGCGGACCGTGGCCGCCCTGTCCACCGACCTGAACATCGACGGGTACGCGTTCTTCGCCCTGCGGGACGCCGACAGCGGCGCCGAGGGGCTCTTCCACGTCACGGGCTCCGGAAACATCGATCTGCCCAAGTCCCAGAACTGGTACGTGCCCGACATCGCCGTGGTGCCGGTCGAGCTCGCCAAGGGCGGCGGGGCGTTGGTGCCCGATCAGACCCTGCTCGTCGTCGAGGTGGCCTCGGAGTCGAACGCCGACACCGATCGGGTCGTCAAGCGCAAGCGGTACGCCGAGTACGGGGCCCCGCTGCACCTGCTCGTCGACCGGGTCGAGCGGAGCGTCAGCGTGTTCTCGGAGCCCGGCCCGCTCGGCTACACCCGCGCGGACGGCCCGCACCCCTTCGGGGTCCCGGTCCGGCTGCCCGAGCCGTTCGGGATCGTGCTCGACACGTCCGGGCTGTAGGGGCCGCCCCCGTCACCCGGGTAGGGCCGCCGTGAGGTCGACCTCGATCAGCTGGCCGGTGAAGCCGAGTTGGGCCACGCCGAGCAGGGTGCTCGCGGTGGTGAACGCGGGGCCGATCGCGGAGGCGTTGAGCCGTCGCCAGGCGGCGCCCAGGTCCGCGACCTCGGCGCTGACCACGTAGATCACCGAGCGGACGACGTGGTCCGGCCGGGCACCGACCGCGCTCAGGGCCGTGAGGGCGTTGGCCGCCACCTGGTCGATCTGCGCGTCGAGGTCGCCCGGACCCACCAGCACACCGGACCGGTCGAGCGGTACCTGCCCGGCCAGGTGCGCCGTGCGGCCCGCCTCCACCACCGTGACGTGGTGGTACCCCGCGGTCGGGTGGAGCGCATCGGGATTGATGCGGGTGATCTCGGATGCCATACGGGCGAGTCTGGCCGTCCGACCGACAGCGCGCACCAGGTTTTCGACCAGCCGGAAAGCGCTTTGCCTGAGGTCACGGCAGTAGAGTTGGGCGGGTGACTGCCGGGTCGGCCTTGGGCCACGCACGAGTGGGGTTCCCGGCCTCGGAGTGATGCCGGGGCGGGGCAGGGCTCCGCCGTTCCCTCCGCGTCCTCCTGTGCCCTGCCCAGTGATCCCGAAGACCCGGAGCCTTCCCGCACATGCCGAACGAGCAGCACGACCCGCAGCACCCGCACGACGAGCCGTACGCGACGACCGCGAACGTCGTCCGGCTCGACCACACCGTCGTCCACGCCAGGGACCGGCAGCTGTCGGCCGAGTTCCTCACCGTGGTCCTGGGGCTGGCGATGGGCGCGCCCTTCGGGCCGTTCCTCCCCGTCGACCTCGGCAACGGCGTCACGCTCGACTACTACGAGAAGCGCGACGAGCCGATCCAGCCGCAGCACTACGCGTTCCTGGTGCCCGAGGAACGGTTCGACGCCGTGATCGCCCGGCTCGGCGCGGTCGGCGTCACCCACTACGCGGACCCCCACCACACCGAACCGGGCCGGATCAACCGGCTGTTCGGCGGGCGGGGCGCGTACTTCGCCGATCCGGACGGCCACAACATGGAGGTCATGACCCGCCCCTACGCCCGCCCGGGGCGGTAGACAGGGCCGGTTCGGGCCCGGCGGTCAGGTGGAGGTGGGGAACCGCCACTGCTGGTTGTGGTCGTCGCCGTCCAGGCAGGTCCACTGGTGGATGATCGCGCCGTCGTCGTGGGAACGACCGCTGACGTCCACGCACTTGCCGCTGTAGCGGTTCTTCAGCTTGAAGAACTCGGGGACGGTCTGGGTGGCGACGTACTCCCACAGCTGGCTGTTCGTCTCGCCGCAGCGGAACTGCTGCAGGCGCGCGCCTTCGGCCTTCGAACCGTCGAAGACGTCGAGGCACTTGCCGCTGTTGAGGTTCTTCAGCTTCCAGTTGCCGCCGCCGCGGTACTCGAAGGTCCACTTCTGGTTGGCGTCGTTGTCGAACCGACAGCTCCACTGGTGGACGACGGCGCCGTCGTCCTTCGACCACGCCTCGACGTCGGCGCACTTGTCGGTGAGCCGACTGACGAGCTTGGTCGGGCCGGACGGCGGCGCCGCGGCCTTCGGGGCGGCCGGGGCCGAGGCCATGAGCAGGGGCAGGGTGAGCGCGGCGAGCGCGGTCAAGGTGCGCATCCGAGTCTTGGTCACGGGCCCGGTTCTAAGGGCCCGCCCGCCCCGCCCACAAGACGTCCCGCACGCCGACCACCCGTATGGGGGCCCCGATTCGCAGAAGAAACGGCACTCCAGGAGGGGTCAGTGGCTCGTGACGCGGCGCAATCCCGCGTCATGGCCCATCCACTCCCACCCGCCCTGTCGGCCTTCCTCCGCCGGGCCCAGGGTGACCCGGACGAGGGTCCTTCCCTGGTGCTGTTCGCGCCGTACCGACAGGACCCGCAGGTCGGTGCGGTCAGGCACGATCGCTTCGGCCTCACCGCTGCTCGACACGTTCAGGGCGGTGCTCAGCGACCGCGTGGGCACGCCGTCGAAGGTGTACAGCACCCGCTCCGAGCCGTGGCCCTCGCGGTGGTCGAAGAAGGCCGCGGCCTTCGCCTCCGACGTCGAGACCGAGGTCGGCGACTGGGTACGGAGCAGGTCACCCTGTTGGTGGGTGAACCGTCCGGACAGCACCTCCGCGCGGTAGTAGGGCTTGCTCCGTGCGGGTGTGCCGGGGAGGCGGAACGCCCTGCGGAAACGGTCGACCAGCTGGCGCGGCGTCATCCGGAGGAACTCCGAGAAGACGGGCTCCATCAGCCGGATGTCGGCCTCGCGGTCGCAGTCGGCGAGGGTCTCGCGCAGCTCGGCGGCCACCTCCTTGGCCGTGGGCGGCTGCAACCCGGCACCGCTCAGGTCGTCGCGGTTGCAGAGGCGGAACACCTGGGAGATGTAGGCGGAGCCCAACTCCGTTCCGTAGAACCACGCCTCCGCCCGGTCGCGGACCTGCTGCTCGTACTGCTGCTTGCCCTGCTCCTGTTTGGCGACGGCCTGTTGGTGCGCACTGGTCTTCTGCTTCTGCTTCTGCTGCGCCCACTCGAACAGCTGCCGGGCGAGGCCCTCCCGCCCGCCGCCCTGCCGGTACCCGTACTGACTGCAGAAGCCGCTGGCGGACGCGAACGGACCCGCCGACCGCAGGTACGCCTGGGCGTCCTTCTCGACTTGCTTCGCCTTGTTCTGGGCCTTCTTCGCGCTCTGCTTGCCCGTGTACTCCAGGCGGACCTGGTTCTGGTGGTTGATGTACATGGCTGGTCGCCTTCGGTGTGGACGATGGGGACGGGAGGGAGGCCGTCCCCATCCACCGTCACACGCCGCCCCCTTCCCCGGTTCACCCGATCGACCGTGGCACAAAGACACTCCCTGTCACCCTTGGGCCGGTGCGCCGCGGCGACGACCCGTCAGCGGGGGCCCAGGAGGCATTCCTCCAGGAAGGCCAGGACCCGCAGGTGGTAGGCGGTGGCCGTGTGGCCCAGGCTGATGTTGTGGCCCGCGGCGGCCAGGTGGTCGACGACGACCCTCGGGGCCGCGGTCAGGCGGGCGGTCATGGCCGTCAGGGCCGCTTCGGACAGGTCCCACCAGGCCTCGTGCTGCGCGAAGGTGAGGCGGACGGGGACCCGGACCTCGGGGGCCAGCTCCTCGAACTGGCGCGGCCACCACATGGTTTCCGCCGACTCGCGCGGCGGGGTCGGCGCGAGCAGGGCGCGGCTGGCCTGGAAGGTGCCGCGCGGGTAGAGCCCGAGGGGGCCCCAGTTGAGCTTGGTGGCGCCGCCGCCCAGGGTGGACGGGAAGTGCAGGGCGGCGGGGTCGTAGTGGAACCCCACGCCGGAGGCGTCCAGGCCCAGTAGGGGCGGTGCGTCCGCGCCTCCGGCGGCCGTGTGCAGGGCGACCTTGCCGCCGTCGGAGTGGCCCAGCAGGAAGACCCCCGCGCCCAGGTCGTGCGTGCGGGCGTGTTCCTTCAGGGCGGCCCGGAGGGTCTCCGCCTGGTCGGCCAGGTTCTGCCCCTCGGGGAGGTCGTGCGCCGAGTCGCCGTAGCCGGGGCGGTCCACGGCCAGGACGGCGTGGCCGAGGCGGGTGGCCAACGGGGCGAAGGCGTCCCAGTACCCGGCCCGCATGCCGCGGCCGTGGATGGCCAGGATGGTGGCGCGGGGCGCGCCCCGCGCGGGGAGCGCGAGCCGCGCGGAGAGCCGGATCCCGGCCCCCGTGAGCGCGTACTCGGTGAGCGCGTGCTCCGTGGACGTGTGCTCCGTGGACATCTGCTCCACCGGCGCGCTCATCGGACGGCCAGGTCTTTGCGGGCGCCGACCACCGCGTCCATCCACCCGATCGCCGAGCGGGTGCGCAGCAGCGAGGTCCCGACCAGGAGGCCGGCGAAGCCCGCGTCCAGGAGTTCGGCGGCGGTCGCGGGGCCGTTGATGCCGCTGGCGCTGACCGGGGCCGGGGTGCCCGTCGCGCGGACCACGGGCAGCAGGTCGAGGCTGCGGTGCAGGTCACCGGCGTCGCGTTCGCGCGTCTTGATGTCCTTGTTGTTGACCGCGATCACGCATTCCTCGGGGTGGTGGATCCCCTCCAGCTCCGCCTCGGTGGTGATCTCGACGAAGGGCGTCAGCCCGGCCAGCAGGCACTCCGTGACCAGGGTGCGCATGCTCGACTCGGGCAGCAGCGCGGCCGTCAACAGGACGGCGGAGGCGCCGAGTTCCTTCGCCCCGCGGATCTGGTCCTTGCGGGTGATGAAGTCCTTCTGGAGCAGCGGCAGGTCGGTCATCGCGGCGACGTCGCGCAGCAGGGCGGGCGATCCGCCGAACCAGCGGCCGGTGACCACCGAGATGCAGGGAGCACCGGCGCTCTCGTACGCGCCGACGATCGCGGCCGGCGTGCGGCCGCCGAGGAGGTCGTAGCCGTGCGCGTCGCGCCGCTTGACCTCCATCACCACGGGGGTCGGGGAGTCGAGGAGGGCCTCGAGGAAGGGGAAGCCGGTCCGGTTCTGCTTCGTCATCGCGACAGCTCCAGGTCAAGGGGAGGAGGTGAGGCCGGGAGGGGTGCGCCAGGCGCGGGCCAGGGCTGCGATCTCGGGGATCCCGAAGGATCCGGTGGTCCGGTCGCGGGCCGCGGTGTCCACGTCGATCCCGCGGAAGCCGGGGTGGCGCACGACCTCGTCGTAGGCGGGCCGGTTGGCCGGGTCGAGGCCGCCGGCCAGCAGGAAGGGGCGGGTGAGGCGGGGCAGCAGGGCCAGTACGTCGGCCGGGTCGAGGGTGCGGCCGGTGGAGCCGATGCGGCCGTCCTCGGTGGCGGTGTCGAGGAGGAAGAGGTCCGTCCCGGCGCGTTCGTAGGCCCCGATGAGCGGGCGCTCGACGCAGCCGCCGCCGCCCGGGGTCACGTGCAGCACCTTGACGATGCCGACCTCCGCCGGGAGCGCGTCGCGCAGCGCCCGTACGACCGCGGGCGGTTGGTAGGCGTGGAGCTGGATCCAGCCGACCCCCGTGCGGCGGGTCAGCTCCGTCAGTTCCCCGGTGTCGGCCAGGAAGGTGACCAGGACCGGCAGGAGGCCGGCCGACCGGGTCGCCGCCGCGAGGGCCGCGAAGTCGTCCCGGTCCAGCTCGCGGGGGCCGCCGGGGACGCCGTGCCAGAGCCCGACGCAGTCCGCCCCGGCGGCCGCCGCGGCCTCGACGTCCCCCGGCGCCGTGGCTCCGCAGACCTTGAGCAGGGTCCGGGCCAGGGTGGCCGCCGAGGGGGCGGCCGCGGGGGCCGGGGAGGCCGTGGTCATTTGCCGAGTCCCAGCATGGAGGCGATGCGGTTGTACTGGATCTCGTTGGTGCCGGAGTAGATGGTGCCGCCCACGGCGTTGCGGACGTCGATCTCCAGCCCGTACTCGGCCATGTAGCCGTGGCCGCCGAAGACCTGCACGGCGGTGAGGCTGGTGGCGAGGTTGCTCTCGCTGGTGACGAGCTTGGAGATGGCGAGGTCGACGGTGATGTTCTCGCCCGCCTCCAGCTTCTCGCCGGTGTCGTAGAGCCACTTGCGGGCGGTCTCCAGCTGGATCTTCGTGTCGACGATCTTGTTGGCGATCGACTGGTAGGAGCCGATCGACTTGCCGAAGGACCTGCGCGTCTTGGCGTACTCGACGCACCGGTCGAGGCGGTGCTGCATCTCGCCGACGTTGACGATGAAGGAGTAGAGGATCTCCCGCTTCATGACGTGGTCCAGGACCATGAAGCCGCCGCCGACCCGGCCGAGGACCGCCGTCCTGGGGACCCGTACGTCGTCGAAGAAGAGCTCGCAGAGCGGCGAGGTGCGCAGCCCCATCTTCTTGAGCGGCTTGCCCGCGGTGATCCCGGGGGTGTCGCGGTCCACCAGGAACGCGGTGGTGCCCAGCGGTCCGCCGTCCGGATGGGTGCGGGCGTAGACCACGATCACGTCCGCGACGGGGCCGTTGCTGACGAAGACCTTGCTGCCGTTGATGACGAAGTCGTCGCCGTCCCGGACCGCCCGCGTGGTCATCGCCATGGCGTCCGATCCGCCCTCGGCCTCGGTGATGGCGTGGGCGCCGATCGCCTCGCCCGAGGCGATCAGGGGCAGGTAGCGCTCCTTCTGCTCCGGGGTCCCGAACTGCTGGACGGGGATTCCGGTCGAGCAGATCGAGGTGGTGACGGAGAAGCTGAGACCGGAGTCCCGGTTGTACTCGCCGAGCCCCTCCAGCACGTACATGGTGGTGAGGACGGACTGGCCGAGGCCGCCGTACTGCTCGTCGAAGGGCAGGGAGAGGATGCCGGTCTTCTGGACGAGCTTCCACTTGTCGTCCGAGAAGGCGGACTTCTCGTCGAGCTCGATGTGGTCCGCGCTCAGGGCGTCTCCCCATCGCTCCAGGCCCTCGCGCAGGTCTGCCTGGTCGGAATTCCAACGGATCACGACGGACCCCTTTGAATAGTGGTGTGTCTGCGGGTTCCGGGCCGCCCGGGTCTGCCGAAGGGCAGGTGGTCCCGGGCGGCCCGCGGGCGGTTCAGTAGGCCGAGGAGCTGTGGGCGTCGAGGTTGTGCACCTCGTTGCCGCGCAGGGCGGGCGAGAAGACGCAGACCAGGCGCAGGTCCTCGTCGGGGCTGGCGACCAGGAAGTGGGCGTCGTGCTGGTCGAGCGCGTACATCCGGCCGGGGACGATCTCGTGCGAGGTGCCGTCGAGCTCGATGACCTCGCCGGAGCCGGCGATGCAGTAGCACGCCTCCAGGTGGTTGACGTACTCCAGGCGGGACTTGGTGCCGGCCAGCACGACCGTGTCGGTCAGCGTGTAGCCGAGGCCGTCCTCGGCCAGGAGGAAGCGGCGGCTCAGGCCGTTGCCCCACTCGACGGTCTTCACGGACTCGATGTCACGAACGATCATGGCGAACTCCTGAGGTGTGAGGGCGAGCGGAGGGGGACGGTACGAGCGGTACGTTCGAGCAGGTCAGGCGGGTCGAGCGGGTCAAGCGGTCACGGTGGTCGGCAGGACCGAGCGGACGAACTCGCGGAAGGCCGTGGGCACGTCGCGCCCGTCCTGCTGGGCCCGTTCCACGGCGGCCACGGCGGCCGAGCCGATGATCGCGGCGTCGGCGCCACTGGCTCCGACGGCCGCCACGTCCTGGCGGGTGTTGACCCCGAAGCCGACCGCGATCGGGGCCCCGGTGTGCGCCCGCAGTGCGGTCACGGTGTCGGCGAGGGCGGCGTGCCCGGTGGCGGGGGCCGTGCCGCTGCGCCCGTAGTGGGCGACGAGGTAGAGGTAGGCCGAGGCGGCGGCGGCCGCCTGCGCCCGGGTGTCGGCGGGGCTCTGCGTGTAGCAGGTGGTCACCACCGGGAGTCCGGCCGCGGCGGCCGTCTCCAGGTGCTCCGCGCGGAGCCGGGGCGGCAGGGCGTGGACGAGGAGTCCGTCCGCGCCCGACGCGGCGATCTCGCGGGTGACGGAGCCGAGGTCGCGGTCCCCGAGGGAGTACCTCCAGTCGGTGAGCAGGGCGATCCGGGTGTGGTTCAGGTGCGGCCGTACGTCCGCCACGAAGGCGAGTACGTCGTCCAGCGCGGCCCCGCCCCGCTCCAGCGCCCGGCGCGCGGAGCGCCGGATGACGGGGCCGTCGGTGACCGAGTCCGGGAAGGGCACGGCCAGTTCGAGGCAGTCCACGCCCTCCTCGTCCAGCATCAGGACGAGGTCGCGCAGGACCGGGAGCGGCGGGTCGCCCGCATTGAGGAAGAGGGCGAGTCCGGGGGCGCCGTCGGGGGTCCGGCGCCCCGGGAAGAAGGGGGCGGGGAGCCGCGTGGGGCTCGTGGTGTCAGGCACGGGACACCGCCCGGGTGCGCGCCGCCGGAGCGGGCTTGGGGGCCGCGGCCATGCGCTCGGCCAGGTCCCGGGCGGCGCCCGAGACGATCGCGCCCTGGGCCAGGGCGACCGCGGAGGGCCAGTCGCGGCGGGTGCCCTCGGCCACCAGCAGGGCCGCGGCCCCGAGGGCGACCGTACGGCTGGCCACCGCGCCCGCCGTGCCGGAGAGCACGGAGAGGAAGTGCGAGACGGCGTCGGCGGGGTCGGCCACCGGCCGCAGGTCCCCGAAGGAGCCGTCGCCCGGGGCGAGTTCGCCGGGCCTGATGATCCGGGTCATGGCACGCTCCCCGTAGACGGTGTTGGTGGCGAAGGGCAGCAGCTCGTCCGCCCCGGTGTCGTTCGCGGTGAGCCAGATCCGCCGGGTGAGGGTGGACGCGGCCAGTCGGCGCAGGGTCTCCAGCGGTGCGGCGGCGGAGACGCCGGTGATCTGGGCGGCCACCGGCAGGTCGGCGAGGAAGGGGCCGAGCGCGTTCAGGAAGCGCCCGAAGGGCTTCATGCTCAGCGGGGCCACGATCCGCGCCAGCCGGGTCAGTTGCGCCGGGTAGACGAAGGGCCCGGCGAAGGCGATCCCGTACTCGGCGAGGGTGTCCTCGGTCTGGGCATAGGAGGAGGTGAGGCGGACCCCGAGCCGTTCCAGCAGGTCGACGGAGCCGAGCGAGCTGGTGTAGGCGCGGGAGCCGGTCTTGACCACCTTCACCCCGGCCGCCGCGGCGACGAAGGCCGAGGCGGTGGAGATGTTGAAGGTGCGGGGGCCGCCGCCGGTTCCGACGACGTTGACGGTGCCCTCCCAGGGGCCCGTCACCGTCGTCGGCGGACGGCGCTCGGCGAGCGAGTCGAGCAGGTGGCGCAGGGTGTCGTGGTCGGGGAGCCGGCTGGTCAGCGAGGCCAGCAGGCCGACGACCTGCGCGGTGTCGAGGCCGCCTTCGGCCAGCAGGTCCCACCAGGAACCCCAGGTGTCGCGCCCGATCGGTGCCTGCTGTTCCAGCAGGCCGGTGAGTGCCTCGTGCACGGTCGCTCCCCCTCCCTCATCCTTCTCGGTGGTTGGCTCAGGCCGCCGCGCGGGCGTCGGCGACGAAGTGGTCGATCGCCTCCACGCTGCGGAAGTTGTTCGGGTCGAGGTCGGCGTCGCCGACGGCCAGTTCGAAGCGGTCCTCGACCCAGGCGATCAGCTTGAGGACGCCGAGGCTGTCGATGACCCCGTCGTTGAGGAGGTCGTGGTCGACGGCCAGCTCGGCGGGGGCGGTGCCCGGGAGGAACTCGGTGATGACGAAGTTCTTGATGGTGTCGACGTTGCTCATGACGGGATTCCTTCGGCGAGAGGGGCGGTGGCGTGGGCAGAGGCGGTGACGGGAGCTGAGGGTGCGGTGACCGGCGCGAGGCGGTCGAGCGCCTTGCGGTCGACCTTTCCGGTGGCCGTCTTCGGCAGCGGCTCGTCGGTGAGCGTGAGCTGCGTCGGGACGGCGTTCCTGGGCAGGTGCCGGGCGCAGTGGGCGCGCAGGGCGAGGACGGAGAGGGTGGATCCGGGGACCCGCTGGACCGCGGCGACGAGCTTCTTGCCGGCGATCGGGTCGGGCAGGGCGCTCACGCCCACTTCCTGGACCTCGGGGTGTTCCTGGAGGACCCGCTCGATCTCGGCGGTGTTGACGGCGACCCCGCGCACCTTGACCTGGAAGTCGGTGCGTCCGGTCAGGTGCAGGGTGCCCTCGGCGTCGCGCCGTACGAGGTCGCCGCTGCGGAACCAGCGGCGGTCGTCCAGGCCGAGCGGGTGGCCGGTGAACTTGTCGGCGTGCCGGGTGCGGTCGAGGTAGCCGCGGGTCTGGAAGGGGGTGGAGACGTACAGCTCCCCGCTTCCGGCGCCTTCGACGACCGCGCCGGTGACCGGGTCCAGGACCAGGGCGTGCACCCCGGGGAGCGGGCGGCCGATGGGGACGGGCGGGAAGGCGGTGGTGGAGGTGTCCACCTCGTGGATGAAGCTGTCGTTGGTCTCGGTGCATCCGTAGATGTTGTGGATGCGGGCCTTGGGGAAGAGCGTCGGCAGGGCGGCGAAGGTGCGGTCCGCGATGGCGTCGCCGGTGAACATCACGTGCTCGACGGTCTCGAAGCTGGAGCCCGTCTTGGCGGCCGCGTCCTGGAGCAGTCCGAAGGCCATGGGCACGGCCTGTACGACGTGCACCTCGTGCCGGTCGACCAGGTCGAGCAGGTGGCGGCCGTGGGCGGCGAGGGCGGGGTCGACCAGGACGGCCCTGCCGCCGCGGGCCAGTGTGGTCCACACGTCCAGCAGGCACAGGTCGAAGTTGAGGGGGGCGTAGTTGAGGACGGTCCGGTCGGGGCCGATCTCGAAGGCGGACCCGGCCCAGGCGACGAACCGGTCCACCTCGTCCCGGCCCAGCGGGACGATCTTCGGCAGGCTGGTGGAGCCCGAGGTGGTGAGCATGAAGGCCACCTCGGCGGCCTCCTGCGGGGGCAGCGGCTGGGCCGCCACCTCCGGGTTGGGGCCGACCCGGGCGTCCTCCCCGCCGGGGGCGAGGACGTGGCGGCACCCGGCCTGGGCGAAGAGGTCGGCGAGCAGGGTGTCCGCGAGGGCCGGGGACGGCAGCATCACCGGGCGGCGGGCGAGCAGGGCGGCGAGGACGAGGGCGACGGTGGCCGGGGACTTGTCGGCGAGGACGCCGACCGGCTCGCCGGGGGCGAGGGCCAGGCGGGCGAGGCGGTCGCGTTCGCGGCCGGCGAGGTCGTACAGCTGGCGGTAGGTGGTCTCGGCCCCGTTCAAGACGAGGGCGGTGGCGTGCGGCCGGTCGTGGACCTGGGTCAGGAATCCGGCGACGAGGCCGGGGGCGGGGCTGTGCTGGCTGCTCACGGCAGGTCACCTCCTTCCGGTACCGGCGGCGCGGCCGTGGCCGGCCCCGCGATCTCGACCCAGCCGCTCTTGACGGCCGCGCCCTTGGGGGTCTTGCAGGTGAAGCGGACGACCCGGGCCTCGGCGTCGGGCTGCAGGACGATGTCCAGCGGTACGCCGGGGGGCACGGGGGCCGAGAAGCGGCAGCCGAGGCCGCGCACCCGGCTCGCGTCGCCGTCGGCGAAGCGGTCCACGGCCTCCTCGACGGCGAGGGCGACCACGCTCATGCCGTGGGCGATGACCGTCTCGAAGCCGGCCGCGCGGGCGGCTTCGGGGGCGAGGTGGATGGGGTTGAGGTCGCCGGAGGCGTGGGCGTAGGTACGGATCCGGTCGGTGGTCAGTTCGTGCGTCACGGTCTGCGGCGGGCCCGCGCCGAGCGGGGTGGGGGCCGGGGAGCCGCCCGCGATGTCGCCGAAGGGCTCCAGCAGGGTGGCGCCCACCAGCAGGGCGGAGATGACCAGCTCGGCGAAGGGTTCCGGTCCGGTCCGGCCCTCGCCCTGCCCGGTCAGCCGGACCCGCAGGGCGATCCGGGCGCCGCGCGGCTCCTTGCGGATCCCGAGGACCTCGAGCCGTACGGTGACCTCCTCGCCGGGGCGGACCGGGCGCAGGACGCGGATGTCCTGGCCGAGGTGGACCACGGAGATCGGGCCCGGCTCGGCGGCGGTCAGCTCCGCCACGGTCTGTTCGGCGACGGTGTGGGCGAGGACGAAGGGGTGGACGGGCGAGGCCAGTCCGGGGGCCGCGGGGGCCAGGCCCGGGCGGGCGGCGGCCCGGTAGCCGGTGACGTCGGCCTCGGTGACGGTCAGGGTCCGCACGGGGGCGGGCAGGGCGAGGAGCGTCATACCGGCGTCACCACCACGGAGGAGTTGTGGCCGCCGAACCCGAAGGAGTTCGTGATCGCGGGCCCCGACGGGACGGCGCGGGGCGCGCCGTGGACGACGTCGATGTCCATTCCTGGCTCCAGCTGTTCGAGGTTGGCGGTGGGCGGTACCTCGCGGTGCCGCATGGCCTGCACGGTGGCGATGAGTTCGACGGCGCCGGCGGCGCCGATGAGGTGGCCGATGACGGACTTGGGGGCGGTGACGGGGGGCTGCGCGGTGCCGAACACCTTGGTCAGGGCGGCGGCCTCGGAGCGGTCGTTGTAGGGGGTGGAGGTGCCGTGCGCGTTGACGTGCACGATGTCGGTGGGGTCGAGGCCCGCGTCGGCGATGGCCCCGGCCATGGCGGCGGCGGCTCCGGCGCCGTCGGGCAGCGGCATCGCCAGGTGGTGGGCGTCGGCGGTGGCGGCGTACCCGGCCACCAGCCCGTAGGTCCTCGCCCCGCGGGCCCGGGCGTCGTCGAGGCGTTCCAGGACGACGAACCCGGCGCCCTCGCCCATCACGAACCCGTCGCGGTCCACGTCGAAGGGACGGGAGGCGTGCTCGGGGTCGTCGTTGCGCAGCGAGACGGCGTTGAGGTTGCCGAAGCCGGCCAGGGTGACCGGGGTGAGCGTGTGCTCGCAGCCCCCGGCGATGACGAGGTCGGCGCGGCCGGTCTGGAGCAGCATCAGGGCGTGGCCGATGGCGTCGGCGCCGCTGGCGCAGGTGTTGGCGACGGTGAGGGCGGGGCCGGTCCAGCCGAGTCGGATGGCGATCTGGGCGGCCGCCGCGTTGGGCATGGTCATCAGGGGCATGAGCGGGTTGACCCGGGCCGGGCCGGCCTCGGTGTAGTGGGCGGATTCCAGGTCGCTGGTGGCACGGCCGCCGACGGCGTTGCCGACGACGATGGCGGTGCGGCCGGCCTCGGCGGTCGGTGACCCGGCGTCACGGTGGGCGGCGAGGGCGGCGACCGTGCCGTAGTGGGCGAAGGGGTCCATCCGGCGGGCTTCCTTGGCGGGGACCAGCCCCGCCAGCTCCTCCAGGCCGCGGACGCGGCAGCCGATGCGGACCCGGTGGCGGCTGAGGTCGAAGTGGGTCAGCTCGGCCGCGGTGGACCGGCCGGTCCGCAGCGTGCTCCACAACTCGTCCGGGGTGCACCCGCCGGGGGTGACCACGCCCATGCCGGTGATGGCGACGGGCGGCTGCGCCGAACTGCCCCTGGACGATCCAGGCATGTCTCTCCTCGGTGACGTGATGTGCGGAAGCGGGGTCGGAAGGGGTGCCGGCCGAGCGCGGTCAGATGATCCGGCACTCGCGGGCGGACTTGATGAAGGCCTCGGCGGCGAAGTCGATGTCCGCCTTGGTGTGGGCGGCGGTGATGGCGATCCGCAGCCGGGCCAGGTCGTTGGGGACCGCCGGGGTGACCACGGGGAGGCCGATGACCCCGTTCTTGCGGCAGGTGGTCGCGTAGTCGTAGGCGGCCTCGTCGGACCCGGCGATGATCGGGACGACCGCGGTCTCGCTGTCGACGGTGCTCATCCCGGCCTCGTGGAGCATGCCGCGGAAGCGCGCCGACTCCTGCTGGATGAACTCGACCCGCTCCGGCTCGCGCTGGAGCACCCGCAGGGACTCCAGGGCGGCCGCGGCCTGGGCCGGTCCGAGGGCGGCGGAGAAGAGGAAGGGGCGGGCGGCGTACTTCAGGTGGTGGACGAGTTCGGCGGAGCCGGCGACCCAGCCGCCCATGGAGGGGATGGCCTTGGAGAGGGTGCCGAGCTTGATGTCGACCTTCACCTCGTAGTCGAAGTGCTCCTCGATGCCCTTGCCGGTGGCGCCGATGACACCGAGCGCGTGGGCCTCGTCGACCATCAGCAGCGCGTTGTGGGCGTCGCAGACCTTGCGCAGCTCCACGAGGGGGGCGATGTCGCCGTCCATGGAGTAGACGCTGTCGACGATGACCAGGCGGACGCCGGTGTCGGGGGCGGCGGCCAGGCGGCGCTCCAGGTGCGCCACGTCGTTGTGGCGGAAGCGGGTGACGGTGGCTCCGGAGAGCTTGCAGCCGTCGACGATGCTGGCGTGGTCGTACTTGTCGATGAAGACGGTGTCGCCGGGGCCGACGATGGCGCCGACGGTGCCGACGTTCGCCGCGTAGCCGGAGCCGAAGACCAGGGCCTTCTCGCGGCCCGCGAACCGGGCGACCTCCGCCTCCAGTTCCTCGTGCAGCGGGGTGGAGCCGGCCAGGGCGCGGACCCCGTGGTTGCCGGTGCCGTAGCGGTCGACGGCGGCCTTGGCGGCCGAAACCACCCGCTCGTCCCCGGCGAGGCCGAGGTAGCTGTAGCCCGACATCATCAGGAGCCGCTGGCCGTCCTGGTCCGCGTACGCCGAGTCCCGCTCCACCGTGTAGGCGACGAAGCTGTTCTTGCGGTTGGGCTCGTACTCCAGCGACGCTACGCGGTCCCTGAAGTAGGCCAGCTTCGGCTCCAGGCGGTCCCAGGCGGCGGATGCGTTCACGTGCTTCTCCTCGTCGTGATCGTCCGGCGGACCCGGAACTCCATCGGTGCCCCGCCGTTCTTCCGGCTGGGCTCTAGTGGAATTCCATTAACCCGCGGCGGCGCAATGGCGACGCAACAGCGGGACGCGAGCCGGGCGTTAGTCCCGCGCGAGCGGCGCTCCAGCCGTTTCCCGGGCGGGATTCCAGCGCTCCGCCAGTGGGTCTCGAATTCTGGGGTCCTTTCCTTCGACCCCGCTTCGACCTGGCATTTCATTCGCGAAGGAATGTTTGCCGGCCTCTGTTGACACACGGAGAAGGCCCGCAGGTATCTTCGGAACGCACGCGAACCAGGGGGACACGGCCGGAAGTCGACCGTTTCGGAGAGTGCATAGTGCTGATCAGACTCGTAGGTCTCGTCACGATCGAGCCGGACGGAGCCCCACCGCAGCACCTCTCCAGCGCCCAGGCGCAGGTGGCGTTCGCCCGGCTCCTCCTCGAACGGACGGGAGGCACCGAGCGTGACCAACTGGCCGAGACCGTATGGCCCGAGGGACTGCCCGACACCTGGGCCTCGGCGCTGCGCAGCGTCGTGAGCCGCGTACGGACCTTCGTCACCACCCCGCAGGACCAGCCCGGAGTGACGCCCCTGATCGCGCAGGGCGGCCGGTACGTCCTGCGCATACCGCAGGACGCCGCCGTGGACGTGGAGTGCGCGGAGACGGCGGTGGCGGAGGCTGCGGAGGCGTACGCGGAGGGGGCCTACGCGGTGGCCCAGCAGCTGGCCGCGGGGGCCGTCTCGAACCTGCGCGGCTCGTTCCTGCCCTCGCACGAGGGGGACTGGGTCAACGCGGTGCGCGAACAGCTGGAGGAGCTGCGGCTCAAGGCGCTGGAGACGGCGAGCCTGTCCTCGTCGGCGCTGGGCGACCAGCACCACGCCCTGCGCTACGCCGAGGAGGCGGTGCGCCGGGCCCCGTTCCGCGAGAGCGCGTACCGCTGCCGGATGGCGGCGCACACCCGGGCGGGCAACCGCGCGGAGGCGCTGCGCAGCTACCAGCAGCTGCGCGAGGTGCTGGCGGAGGAGCTGGGGATAGACCCGGCGCCGGAGACGGAGGCGGCCTACCTGGACCTGCTGCGCACGCCGGAGCCGCGGCCCGCGGCGCGGCCGTTCGCGGTCCTGGACCCCTTCCTGATGGGCATGTTCGAGGTGGACCGGGCGGCGGCCCCGCAGCCGTGCTCCCTCTCGGACCACGGCTGCGTGACGCACCCGACGGCGCCGACGACGGCGCCGAGCCCGGCGGCGTAGGGCCGGCGGCGCAGGTCCGGGCGGCGTAGGGCCGGGCGGCACAGGGCCGGGCCCGGCGGCGCAGGGCCCCGGGACCACGGGCACCCGCGAGGGGCCGCCACGCGCGCGGGTGGCGGCCCCTTCCGGCGTGCGCGGCGCACGCCGAACGGCCCCGGCCTCCCTGAGGGGGGCGGGGGCCGGGGCCGTTCGGCGTGGAGCGGTGGCTCAGGTGATGGACACACCGCTGTCGATGCTGATGACCTGGCCGGTCATGCAGTCCTGGTCCAGGAACAGACCGGCGCTGCGGGCGACCTCCTCGACCGTCACGAACCGCGGGATGGGGGCCTTGTCCTCCATGCCCTCGATCACCCGGTCCGGGAGGTCCTTCGTCATCCCCGTGATCATGAACCCCGGGGACAGCGCGTTCACCGTGACGCCGCGCCGGCCGCACTCCGACGCGAGCGTGCGGGTGAAGCCGATCAGGCCCGCCTTGGAGGCCGAGTACGCCGTCTGTCCGGCCGTCGCGATGATGCCCGACGGGGAGACGATGTTGATCACCCGGCCCCAGCGCTGGCGCAGCATGGCCGGGACCGAGGCCCGGGCCGTGTGGAAGGACCCGATCAGGTTGGTCTGGATGACCTGCGCCCAGTCCGTCGGGTTCTGCATCGCCATGAGGCCGTCCTTGCGGATGGCCCCGTTGTTGACGAGCACGTCGACGGGTCCGAGCCCCGCGGTGATCTCCGCGTAGATCCCCTGGACCGTTTCCCAGGAGCCGACGTCACCGGTCACCAGGACGGACGGGTTGGTCAGCTTCTCCTGCACCGCCAGCGCCGCGTCGCGCGAGCTGTTGTAGTGCACGGCGACCCGACACCCCAGGGCGTCCAGCTCCAGCGCCAGGGCCTGGCCCAGGCCGCCCGAGGCACCGGTGACGAGCGCGACCGGGGACTCGGGCCGCTGGCCCGCACTCTTGTTGCTCATGCTGCCGCACCGCCCCATTCCATCAGGATCGAACCCCATGTCATACCGGCGCCGAACCCGGCCAGCAGGACCTTGTCACCGGCCTTGATCCGGCCCTCGTCGAGGGCCTCCGCCAGCGCGATCGGAATCGAACCGGAGGCCGTGTTCCCGTACTTCTGGAGGTTGGTGATCAGCGCCTCCTGGCGCAGCCCGGTGTGGGACATGATCGAGTTGATGATCCGGATGTTGGCCTGGTGCGGCACCACGTGGTCCACGTCGGCCGCGTCCACCTTGGCGCTCTCCAGCGTCTCGCGCACCGTGCGGACGGTGTAGCGGACGGCGTTCAGGTAGATCTCGTTGCCGTTGATCTGCGCGTAGTGCAGACCTGCGGCGACGGTCTCCGCCGTGGTCGGCATCCGGCTGCCGCCCGCGAGCACCTTGAGGGATCCGGTGCACGAGCCGTCGGCGCCAAGGTTCCAGGCCTTCACCCGGTTCTCGGGGCCGGGCACGATGACGACCGCGCCCGCGCCGTCGCCGACGAGGATGGACAGGTCCCGGTCGGCCGGATTGGCCGTCAGGGTGTGGGTGTCGGAGCCGATCAGCAGGATCGGCCGCGGGTCGATCGCGATGAGGGCCATCGCGGAGACGAGTCCGTAGACGAATCCAGCGCACTCCGAGTTGACGTCGTGCGCGCTCCCGGCGATCCCCAGTTCGTGGTGGACGAACGCGGAGGTCGCCGGGGACGGCTGTTCGGGCGTCGCCGTGGCGACGATGAGGTGGGCGATGTCGGCGCCGGTGAGGCCCGCCTTCTCCAGGGCGCGCCGGCCGGCCTCGACGGCCAGGGAGACGGTCGTCTGCCCCGGGTCGACCGCCCGCCGCTCACGGATCCCGCAGCGGCTGACGACCCAGTGCTCGTCCACGCCGAAGCGTTCGGCGAGTTCCGCACTGGTGACGACGCGCTCGGGTACGGAGATGCCCCACCCGGTGATGTCGAAGCCGGTCACGTGGTTCCCCTCGTCCCTTGTTACGCCTGCGCCGGGACGAGCTCGACGATCTTCGCGTAGACATCGCGCAGCGTCGTCGTGTCGTCGAGGTCCGCGAAGAGCGACTCGTCGGCCGGGATGTGCGGGTAGGTGGTCTGGAATCCGTACAGCCACTCCATCAGGTCCAGCGAGTCGACGTCCGCGATGTGCTGGAGCGGGGCGTCGGGGCTGACCTCTGCGGCACCCGAAACGGCCTCGAGCTGGCTCGCCAGTTCTTCGATGGTGGGCAGCGACATGGGGTCGGTCCTCTCTCGGCAGTGCAACTCGGCAGTGCGTCTGTGTTTTCGACAGCGATGAAAACCCCGGGCCCGCAAGGAAGGCGCAACACGGACCGCCGACCCCCGCCGCGCACCCCCTTTTCCCAGCGGATTCGGACCGTGTTGCGCACGCCTTGCGCGTCATCGGGTTTCCTCGGACGCGAATTCAGATCGGACGGCCCCGCCGGACAGCCAGGGCCCTGCCGGACAGCCCAGGACAGCCAGGAATGAGGATCAGATGACAACGGTCGCCCCCAAGTCGGTGGACCCCGAGGTCGATGCGATCAGGCACCACTACGAGGTCAGCAACGATTTCTACCGGCTGCTGCTGGGCCCCACGATGATGTACTCCGGCGGCTACTGGGAGGACGGCGAGGACCTCGTCGCCACCCTCGACGAGGCGCAGGAGCGCAAGCTCGACAAGTTCGCGGAACTGGCGGGTGTCCGCGCCGGCGCCGCCCAGCGCGTGCTGGACATCGGCTGCGGCTGGGGCACGATGCTCAACCGCCTCACCACCGTCCACGGCGCGGAGCAGGCAGTCGGCCTGACCCTGTCGCGCACCCAGGAAGCCTTCATCGACGGGCTGAAGAACCCGCGGATCACCACGCTGGTCGAGAGCTGGGCCGACTACAAGGTCGCCGACGACAGCGAGAAGTACGACGCGGCGTTCTGCATCAACGCGCTGGAGCACTTCGTCTCCTCGGCGCTGCCGCCGAAGGAGCGCACCAAGCGCTACCGGTACTTCTTCCAGCAGGTCGCCAACACCCTCAAGCCGGGTGCGAAGTTCGTGCTGCACACCATGACGGCCGAGGCGCTGCCGATGAACCGCGCACTGCTGGACGACCTGAAGTTCCTGCAGCGGTCCGAGTTCAAGGACTGCCACATCCCGCACCTGCACGAGCTGGCCGCGGGCGCCGAGGGCCTCTTCGAGATCGACGAGATCGTCAACGAGCGCGAGTCCTTCGCGATGGCCTGCCGCGCCTGGCTGGTGCTGCTCGCCGAGCGCCGGGACGAGGCCGTCGCCCTGGAGGGCGAGGAGGTCGTGGCCCGCTTCGAGCGCTACCTCGACATCTTCGCGTACACGCTCGAGGACAAGTTCTTCAACAACTTCCGCGTGACCATCACGCGCCGCTAGGAGGCCGACGTGACGAGCATTCTCGAACCGGCCAAGGACGGCGGAGCCCGCCCGACGACCGGGGCGGCCGAAAAGGGCCGCGGACCGACCCGCCACCTGCGGGTGGCCGTCATCGGTACCGGGTTCTCGGGCCTGGGCACCGCCGTCCGGCTGCTGCAGTCGGGCATCGACGACTTCCTGGTGTTCGAACGGGCCGATGAGGTCGGTGGCACCTGGCGCGACAACAGCTACCCGGGTTGTGCGTGCGACGTCATGTCCCACCTGTACTCGTTCTCGTTCGCCCGGAACCCGAACTGGAAGTCGACGTTCGCGTCCCGCGACGAGCTGTACGCCTACCTGCGCGACACCGCCGACCGTTTCGGCGTCCGTCCGCACATCCGGTTCCAGCACGAGCTGCTGGCCGCCCGCTGGGACGAGGGCGAGCGGCACTGGAAGATCGAGACCTCGCAGGGCGACTACACCGCGCAGTTCCTGGTGACGGGCACGGGCTACCTCAGCGAGGCGGCCGTGCCGGACATCAAGGGGCTGTCGGACTTCCAGGGCAAGGTCTTCCACTCCTCGCGCTGGGACCACGAGCACGACCTGACCGGCCGGCGCGTCGCCGTCATCGGTACGGGTGCCTCCGCGATCCAGTTCGTGCCGGCGATCCAGCCCGAGGTCGGCCAGCTGGACCTCTACCAGCGCACGCCCGCGTGGATCGGCCCCAAGCCCGACAAGGCCAACAGCGAGCTGCACACCAAGATGCTCCGCTCGCTGCCCGGCTACCAGCAGTTCCGGCGGGGCTTCAACATGTGGGGCCGGGAGATCCTGGCCTTCTTCTGGAAGCGCCCCAAGCTCGCCGAGAAGGTCCAGAAGATGGCGAGCGACCACCTGGAGAAGTCGGTCAAGGACGAGGCGCTGCGCAAGCGTCTGACCCCGGACTACCTGGTGGCCTGCAAGCGGCTGCTGTTCTCCAACACCTGGTACCCGGCGATCCAGCAGCCCAACGTGGAGATCGTCACCGAGGGCATCGCCGAGGTCCGCGCGAACTCCATCGTCGGCACGGACGGCGTCGAGCGCGAGGTCGACACCATCATCCTCGGCACCGGCTTCCGGGCCACCGACCGGCCGGTCGCGCGCCAGATCTGGGGCCGCGGCGGCGTCCAGCTGCGCGAGGCGTGGAAGGACGGGATGTCCGCGCACCGCGGCACCACCATCGCGGGCTTCCCGAACCTCTTCATGATGCTGGGCCCGAACACGGCGCTCGGTCACTCCTCGCAGACCGTGATGATCGAGGCGCAGGTCCAGTACGTCGTGGACTCGCTCCAGCAGGCGCAGAAGCACGGCCTGTCGAGCATCGAGGTCCGCCAGGAGGCGCAGGACGCCTACAACCTCAAGCTCGACAAGCACCTCGACGGCACCGTGTGGATGTCGGGCGGCTGCAAGAGCTGGTACCTCGACGAGAGCGGCCGCAACACCTCCATCTTCCCGACCTACACCTGGCGCTTCCGCCGGGGCACCAAGCGCCTCGACCTGAGCGAGTACGAGCTCGCTTCCCAGGTACGCAGCACCAAGCCGGTACCTCACCAGTAGGAGACGTAGGCAGATGAGCAGCACCCACACAGACGCCACGGGCAGCGCCGCCCAGCCGTCCCGCCGCCGGGTCCTCGGCGGGATCGCCACCACGGCGGTCGCTGTCGTCGGCTGGAACGCCGTGTCCCAGACCTGGGCCACGGCCGCCGAGGCGGCGGGGAACACGGACGTCGTCCCGGTGCCGGGGCTGATCGGGACCCTGGAGACGGCGCCCGCCACGGTCGAGGGCTTCGGCCACGACTTCGGGCACCTCTTCGACGGTGCGGCGAGCAAGCCGTGGGCCGTCCTGCGGCCGGGCGGCACGGACGACATCGTCACGATCGTCAACTACGCCCGGACCAACGGCATCCAGATCGCCATGAACGGCCAGGGCGGCACCGGCGCCGACATCGAGTCGCACTCGGTGTACGGCCAGGCCCGCGTCCCGGGCGGCATCTCCATCGACGCCAAGGGCATCTCGCGGATCCTGTCGATCGGCTCCGACCACGCGGTGGTCGAGGCCGGTGTGACCTGGGGGCAGCTGACCGACGCGACCCTCAAGGTGGGCAAGACCCCGCCGGCGCTCCCCGACTACCTGTACATCTCGATCGGCGGAACCATCAGCATCGGCGGGATCGGCGGCACCGTGCAGCGGTACGGCCTGCTGTGCGACACCGTCCAGTCCATCGACATCGTCACCGGTGACGGCAAGCTGGTCACCGCGACGGCGCAGCTGCGGCCGGAGCTGTTCAACGCGGCGCTGTCGGGCGGCGGTCAGGTCGGCATCATCGTCCGGGCCACCGTCAAGCTGATCCCGGCGCCGAAGCGCTCGGTCATCTTCAGCCTGTTCTACGCGGACGTGGCGACGTACCTCGCGGACTCGGAGAAGGTCCTGGCCGACGGCCGCTTCCAGGTCCACGCGGGCGAGATGCTGCAGAAGCCGGACGGTTCGGGCTGGCGCTACAAGCTGGAGGTCGGCGCCACCTACAACACGACCCCGCCGGACCGCGCGAGGCTCCTGTGCGACCTGCGGGACGTACGGGCGGACGCGATCATCGAGGACGTGTCGTTCCGGGACTACATGTTCCGGCTCGACGCCTACGAGGCGGTGCTGAAGGAGGGCGGCCACTGGTACACGCCCAAGCCGTGGCTGAGCATGTTCCTCCCCGCGTCGAAGACCAAGCAGTTCATGAAGCGGGTGGAGCAGGAGCTGGACGCGAGCTCGCTGGGCGGCGGGTTCCTGCTCTTCTACCCGTTCTACACCTCGAAGTTGAAGCGGCCGCTGGCGATGATGCCCAACGAGTCCGTGGTCTACCTCTTCGACCTGCTGCGCTTCCCCAACCCGGGCGAGCCCAACATCCAGGGCATGATCGACCAGAACCGCCGGCTGTACGACATCGCGGTGGGCCTGGGCGCCAAGCGCTACCTGGTGGGCTCGATCCCGATGACGAACGAGGACTGGAAGAAGCACTTCGGCAACCGCTGGGCGGGCTTCGTCAACGCCAAGAAGAAGTACGACCCGAAGAACATCTTCACCCCCGGTCAGGGCTTCTTCGCCTGACGGCGGGAGTCCTACCGGTAGTGGAGCACCGGCGGCGGGGGCGGGGGCGGGCTCCCCGCCCCCGCCGTCGCCTTTGCACCCGGTTCCGGGGAGGCTCCCCGCCCCGCCGGTCCCTTTCCCCGTACCCACTGGAGGGTTTCCCCATGACGACCTACGACCGGATCGACGAGGCGGTGATCGACGCCCCGGCGCCCGCCGTCTGGGCGGCGCTCGTCGCGGAGCTGCAGGGCGCCAAGGAATGGTGGGTCCCGCACAACACCTTCGAGCTGCTCTCCGGCGCCGCCGACCGCGTCGGCGGGCGGGTCGCGGTGACCGTCCACACCAAGGGCTCCGACAACGGCGGGCTCAAGCTCCGCTTCACCCAGCGCACCGTCGCGGTGGACCCGGGCCGACGCCTGGACGTCGCCTACGTCGACGGGGTCTTCCGGGGGACCGCCTCCTTCGGGCTGGAGTCGCTGGTGGACGGCCGCACCCGGATCTCGATGCACTTCGTGGGCACCCCGAACGGGTTCCTGAAGATCCTGTCCAAGGTCGCCGACCTGGGCGCGGAGCACTCCAAGGGGGCCCTGTCGGCCTTCGAGTCGCTCGGCCGCCAGCTGACGGCGGTCGGTTCGGGGGCGCGGGGATGAGCGCGGCCATGGAGGCGTCCCTGGCCCGCGAGCTGAGCCGGGAGCTGACCGTACGGACGGACGACGGCGCGGAGCTGGCGGTGACCGTGCTGACCCCGCTGGCCGGTACGGCGCCGGCCGTGGACGTGGTCCTGGTGCACGGCTGGGCGCACACGCGGCGGGTCTGGGGCACGGTCACGGACCGGCTGATCCGGGCCGGGCACCGGGTGGTCCTGTACGACCAGCGCGGGCACGGGGCCTCCACCCTCGGCCGGACCCCGGTCTCGATGGAGCGGCTCGGCTCGGACCTGGCGTCCGTACTGGAGGAGACGGGCGCGCGCGGGGCGGTCGTGGTCGGCCACTCGGGCGGCGGGTTCGCCGCCCTGGCGTACGCCGCCCAGGACCCGGCGGCCGGGCGGCTGCACGGCCTGGTGCTGCTGGGGACGGCCGCGCACGGCCAGGACACCCCGGACAGCGAGGTCAAGATGATGGGCAACGCGCTCTTCTCCTGGGCGCTGCGCCGGTCCTGGCTGGGCGGCAAGCTGCTGTCCTCGACGATGGGCAAGGGGGTGGACCCGGTCGCGCTGGACGTGAACCGGCAGCTGTTCGCGGCGACCGCGCCGCACGTGCGGGCGGAGTTCTTCCGCAGCACGCGGGGCTGGGACGCGCGCGCGGCGCTGAAGTCGGTTCGGGTGCCCGCGGTGGTGCTGCACGGGGAGGGCGACAAGGTGATCGCCCCGGCCCTGGCGGAGATCCTCGCGGAGACCCTGCCGGGCGCCCGCTTCGAACCGGTCGCCGGGGCGGGGCACATGCTGCCGCTGGAGCGCCCGCTGCTGGCGGTCTCGGCGGTCGCGGAGCTCACCTCGCGCCGATGATCGAGTCCCTGCTCCCCGCGGGCGTCGCGTCGTCGGAAGCCTTCGACGACGCGGCGCCCGCCCCCCTGTTCCCTGCCGAGGCCGCGCTGATGACGGGCCGACGGGCGCGCCGCCACCGCCAGTTCGCGACGGCGCGGGCCTGCGCCCGGCGCTGCCTGGCCGACCTCGGGCACGCCCCCGTGGCGCTGCTCCCGGGCCCGGGCGGCGCCCCGGGCTGGCCGACCGGGGTGGTCGGCAGCATCACCCACTGCGACGGCTACCGCGCGGCGGTGGCGGACCACTTCGGCCGCACCGCGGCCCTGGGCATCGACGCCGAACCGGCGGGCCCGCTCCCGCCGGGCGTACTCGGCCTGATCACGTCCCCGGCGGAGCGCGCCCACCTCTCCGACCTGTCCGCGGCGGACCCGACCGTGCCGTGGGAGCGCCTGTTCTTCTCGGCGAAGGAGGCGGTGTACAAGGCCTGGTACCCGGCCACGCACACCTGGCTCGCCTTCCGCCAGGCCACCCTGTCCCTCTCCCCCACGGGCACCTTCACCTGCACCATCCACCCCCCGGCCGACACCCCCCCGGTGGACCCGACGTACACGGGCCGCTGGCTGACCACCCCGACCCTGGTGGTGACAGCGGTCCACCGGGCGGGGTGAGGGGGGCGCGCGGGGGCGCCTCGGTGATCTGACCGGAATGCGCTGCCCGGGACGCTCCGGGGCGGGCGCGGGGGCCCGCCCGGGGCCGTAAACCCGGTGGGAACGCGGGTGCGATCTGATAGTTCTGCTCCCCTCACGAACTTCCCAGGGGGGATCCATCACCATGCACCGTGCCCGCTTACTCCTGACGGCCGCGCTGGCCCTGGGGCTCGGCCTGCCGGCCGCGGCGCCCGCCTCCGCCACCGCCCAGGACCCGGCCGCGCCCCGGGCCACCTCGCCGCGCACCGCCCCCGCGCCCGGCTTCGCCGGCGAGGACCGCTACTCCGACTGCGACACGGACCCGTACACGGGGAGCGGCGCGGGCTGGGTCGGCCTCGGCGACGTCACGCTCCGCGTGAACACCAGCGCCCCGGCCGCCACCCGACTGCGGACGGACTTCCAGCTGTGGGACACCGCGTACGGCGGCCCGCGCACCGACTACCCGACCGCCTGGGCGCCGCTCGGCGAGGCGCGTACGGACGTGCCGCGCGACCGGTTGGAGGACGGCGGCCAGTACGCCTGGCGGGCCCGCAGCACCGACGGCACGCTGACCGGCCCCTACACGGCGTGGTGCTACTTCCGCGTGGACCACACGCCGCCGACCGCCGGGATCACCACGGACGCGACGCCCAAGAAGGTCGGCCAGTTGGCCGGTTTCACCCTCCGCGGCTCCGACAGCGGCTCGGGGATCGCCTGTGCCCGCTGGTCCACGGACCCGGTCATCAGCGTCGGTTGGCGCTGCTCCGACGGGGCGACCGACAACCGCGTGGTGCGCTTCGTCGACGGCGCGGCCGAGATCAAGGTCAGGCCCGCGGGCTGGGGCAGCCAGACGCTCCGGGTCCAGACGATGGACGAGGCGGGCAACGTCTCGCAGCCCGCGTCGCTGACGTACTACGCCCAGCCATCCAGCAACCCCGCGGCCTTCGGCGACATCGACGGCGACGGCACCCCGGACGTCCTGGTCCCCGACGCCGCGGGCGACCTCCGTACGGCGGGCTCCGAGCCCGGGGCCCGCGCGAACGCCCGCCGCCTCGCCGCCCCCGGTGGCGGTGGCAGTTGGGCGGGCGTCCAGTACACCCACCGCGGGAGCCTGGGCTACCAGCAGGTCGACGATCTGCTGGCCCACGCACCGGGCGACACCTCGCTGTACGTGTTCCGCAACGACCGGGCGGGCCGGTTCACCGATCAGTCCCCGATCGAGGTCTCCAAGCCCGCCCAGTGCCTGAACCCGGCGGGCGCGGCCATCGACTGCGGGCAGCACGGCTACGGCTCCGACTGGTCGCGGGTCACCCAGGTCGCGGCCTTCGGCTCGCCCGGCGGCGACACGGCCGTCGACGGGATCCTGCCGGACACCTCCGTGCTGTTCGTCGAGAACGGCCGGCTGTGGCTGTCGCGGCGTGGGTCCACCCACTCGCTCGACGACTCGGCCACGCTGCTCTCGGGCGCCTACCGGCTCTGGGCCGACTACGACCTGCTCACCCCGGGCCCCGCGCAGGGCAGCGCGTTCCCGACCCTGTGGGCGCGGTCCCGGACGGACGGCGAGGTCCGTGCCTTCTCCGTGAAGGGCACCGCCGAGGCGCCGGACTTCTCCGCCTTCGTCGACCCGTCCGAGGGCCGCGTGCTGGCCACGCTGCCCACCGGCGCGCACCCGCGGATCGGCGCGGACGGTGACCTCACGGGCGACCACCTGCCCGACCTGTGGTCCGCCGACGCGGCAGGCCGGATCACGATCTTCCCGGGCACGGGCACCGTCGGCCAGTACCCCACGGTGACGGGCTTCGCCCCGGCCTCCTGACGCACGCCCCCGGTAGCCCCCCTCACGCCTCCAGGATGACCGTGCGGGGTGGGGGTGGGGCTTCCTGGGGGGTGTCCGGGGTGGTGCCCGTGCGGAATTCCTGGGGGCTGACGCCGCGGACGCGTTTGAAGGCCGTCGAGAGGGCGAAGGCGTTGCTGTAGCCGACGCGGCGGGCGACCGTGGCGACGGTGGCGTCCGGTTCGCGCAGGAGGTCGGCGGCCAGGGCCAGGCGCCAGCCGGTGAGGTAGGCGACCGGGGGTTCGCCGACGACCTCCGCGAAGCGGCGGGCCAGCGAGGCTCGGGAGACGCCGACCTTGAGGGCGAGTTCCTCGACGGTCCAGCCGTACGCCGGGTTCTCGTGCAGCAGCCGCAGCGCCGGGCCGACCACCGGGTCGCTCTGGGCGCGGTACCAGGCGGGCGCGCCGCTGCCCGGGTCGGCGAGCCAGGTGCGCAGGATGCCGATCAGGAGCAGGTCCAGGAGCCGGTCCAGGACGATCTCCTGGCCCGGTTCGTCCTTGCCGATCTCCATCGCGAGCAGCCGGACCAGGGTGTCGTCGCCGGAGGCGGCCGGCCGGACCAGGATCGTGGGCAGGGCGTTCAGCAGCCGCCGGCCGATCTCGCTGGGCGCCTGGTAGGTGCCGCTGAGCATGATGGCCGAGCCGTCGTCCTCGAAGGCCTCGCCCCAGGAGCGCACGCCCAGCGCCATGGTGTCGGTGACGTCCTCGCCCTCCTGGGTGTTGCAGCGCTGCTCGGGGCCCACCGTGATCTGGACCGGGGTGTCCGGGCTGTCGGAGACCGTGTACGGATCGGGGCCGCGTACGACGGTCAGGTCGCCGGGGCGGATCAGTACGGGCTCGCCCCGGTCCGGGACCAGCCACGCCTCGCCGCGCACCATCGTGACGACGGACAGCGGGGCCCGGTCCTCGACGCGCAGCGACCAGGGCGGGTTGAAGACGGACTTCAGGAGGAAGGCGCCGCGGGCCTTGGGGCCTTCGAGCAGACCGGTCAGTGTGTCCATGGGGTGCCGTGGCCTTCCCTCGTCCTGGCGGATCCGAAGCGCCCGCTCCCCCGCGGGGGACGGAATCGAGAGCGGGCGCCGTTCACGGGGGTGGTGCTACGCCGCCGCCGCCGAGCCGCGGCCGTGCAGGGTCAGGGCGCGGCCCAGTGCGGCGAGGGCCGCGGTGCAGGCGAGGGTGCGCACGAGGTTGCCGCCGGTCCAGCGGCCCCCGAAGCGGGATCTGGCGGCTCCGAAGTCGGCGCCCGCGCGGGCCAGTTGGTTGTTCAGCGGGATGTTGATCGCCGCGGTCACCACCAGCGAGAGGGCGTACAGGGCGAAGGCCGTCCAGCCCCAGCGCGCCGCGTCCGGTCGGCCGCCGCGCTGCTGCTGGGCGGCGGCGACGCCCGTGGCGAGGAAGGCTCCGAGGAAGAGCAGGCCGAACAGCCCGTTGTCGATGGCGTCGTTGATGTTGCGCATCGCGGTCACGTAGGTCTGGTCGTCACCGCGTCCCAGGCCCGGCATCACCGAGATGTCAAAGGCGAAGTACAGGCCGGCCATCAGGCCGGTGCTCACCGTCGCCGCCACCAGGGTGGCCGATTGGGTCGTCGTGCTCGTCACGTCAGGAGTCCCTTCAGTGTGCGCTCGTACCGCTTGCGCAACAGCGTCGCACCGATCAGCCGGACCGGCGGTGGAATGGTGGAGGACACGTGGGAGACGGACTCCCGACTCGCGCCGTCGAACATCCACGGCTGGAGGTACGTCATCACGCGCATCGGCGCGCTGGAGACCACCTTGCGCTCCTCCGCCAGGTAGGCCCGCTCCCCCAGTCGGTCGAAGACCGGGAAGACCACGCGCTCCTCGTCGCGCAGGTGGCCGTGCAGGATCTCCTCGAAGGCCTTGGCGGCCGCGGCCAGACCGTCGCCGCCGCGCCCCACGGCCGTGGACACCGCGGCCATCGCGGCGTCCAACTCCTCGTGGTCGTCGTGCAGTTCGCGGGCCTGGGCGTCGAAGTCGGCGTCACGGCGGCGCAGCCCCGGCCACAGCACGTCGTCCTCGCTGGTGTGGTGCCACTCGATGACCTCGCGCAGCCGCTGCCACCACTCGGCGCCACCGCCCCGCCAGCCGGGGGCCGCCGCGCGCAGCCGCGCCGCGTCGCGCCGCATCGCGATGTGCATGAGCGCGAACCCGTGGAAGTGCGGCGGGAGCGCGGCCAGTCCGTTCTCGCTGGAGAAGGACGATCGGGGGATGCCGGTCATCGGGGCCTCCTGTCGGTGGTCGGCGGAGCGGAGAGTGCGGTCGTACGCACATCCCGGGAGTCGTGGTCAGGCGCCGTCCCGGGATGTGCGCACGCCCCGGTCAGACGTTCCAGACCCCGGTCGCCGCGGCCTCGCGGGCGAAGTCGGCGAAGTCCTTGGGCTTGCGGCCCAGGGCCTCCTCGACCCCGTGCACCAGGTGCGCGTTGCGGCCGTCCAGGATCATGGTGAACAGGTCGGCGAACTCCTCCGGGAGGTCGTTCTCCCGCAGGACGGCGCGGTACTCCTCGTTGGTGACCGAGATGTACGTGATCTCCCGGCCGGTGGCCTTGGTCAGTTCCGCGGCGACGTCGGTGTAGCTGAGCAGCCGCGGACCGGACAGCTCGTAGGTCTTGCCGATGTGCTTGTCGTCGGTCAGGGCGGCCACCACGACGTCGGCGATGTCGTCGACGTCGACGAAGGCCTCCACCGCGTCCCCGGTCGGCAGGGCGATCTCGCCGGCCAGGACGGGCTCCAGGAAGAAGCTCTCGTTGAAGTTCTGGTTGAACCAGCTGGACCGCACCACGGTCCAGTCGGCGCCGGAGGCCTTGAGGTTGTCCTCGCTGACCTCCGCGGCCTCCTCGCCGCGGCCCGAGAGCAGCACCAGGCGGCGCGCGCCGCTCGCGACGGCCAGCTTGGAGAACTCACCGACCTGCTCGGCGGCACCCGGGAAAGCTAAGTCCGGGTAGTAGGTCACGTACACCCGGTCGACGCCCTCCAGGGCCGCGGTCCAGGTGTCCGGCTGGTTCCAGTCAAAGGCCGGCTCACCATGGCGCGATCCGACCCGTACCGGAAGCCCCTGGGCGGAGAGTTTTTCCGCGACGCGGCGACCGCTCTTTCCGGTGCCGCCGATGACGAGGGTGATCTGCGCGTTCTGCGTGTTCTGCGTGTTCTGAGTCATGAGTACAGTCAAGTCCAGTCTCGCGAGACGGGCCATAGCCACGAAGCTCTCCTCCATACGCGTGCGTCTACGGCCTGGGCCCGCGACAGGGGGCATGGAGTACGTGGCGGCGGCGGGAACCCTTGAATCGTAGGCATGCCTTACCCGGCCCTGCCACAGCCTCCCCAGTCCCCCTCGACCCCGCCTTGAGCGGTCGACGAGCGACTCTCGAAGCGCTCCCCGGCGAGCGCCGAGCAGCTCCCCCGTCGCCCTGTCGGCGCACCTCCACCCGGTCCCCGACACTCCCCCAGCGACCCTCCACCCGGCCTGGACCCGTTCTGTACGCCGGGACTTGAGCGATCCTCAGGCGGGCGCCGACACCATCGGGCCGTGGAAGACCGCAGCGAGGTCCGGGAGGCCCCATGAACCCCACTCCGGAGCATCCGGAGCTCGACCAGTTGTCCGCCGACCTCGGCGGTCTGCTCGGCCGGATCGGGCTCGACCCGGCCCGGGAACGGCCGGAGCGCCGGGACCGCATCGACATCCGCTTCGCGACGGTGGCCGCCCGCCACCCGGTGCGGATCGCCGCGCGCGATGCCGAGGAGCAGGCGACCTACCTCGAACTGGACTGGCTCGCCGACGAGATCGCGCGCAAGCTGTCGGGGCGCACGGGGCCGGGGCTCGCGGTCGCCGTGCGCGCCCGGCGCTCGTGCATGTCGGCGGGCGCCGTCGTGGGCGCCCTGCGCTCGGGAGCGGCCGTACTCCCGCTGGAGCCCGGTCACAACGCGGGGCTCCAGGAATTCTTGATGCGGGACGCGGGTGCGTCGCTCGTCATTTCGGACGGCGGACTGCTGCGCGACGAGATACCCGTGGCGAAGGCCGGCCCCTTCGTCATCGCGACCCGCCCGCGGGGCGCCGGCGCACCGCGCGAACTCCCGCAGGATTCGGCCTTCCTGGCCCTGCCCTCCGGCGGCGGCAACCCCGGTCGGGCGCTGTCCGTGGACCCGGTGACGCACGGGGAGGTGCTGTCCTGGGTGGACAGCATCGTTCCGCTGCTGGAGGCGGGGCCGCAGGAGGTGTGGACGTCCTTCCACTCGCTGAGCCTGGACCTGGGCATGCGCGAGATGTGGGGGCCCCTGCTCTCGGGCGGCCTCGCGGTGGTCGTCGACCAGGACACCGGGGCGGACGCCCGCGAGTTCGCCGAGCTGCTGGAGGACCAGCAGGTGACGGTGCTGACGCAGCTGCCCTCCGGTCTGGCGCGGCTCACCGGGGCCGCCGCGCGCGGGACGACGCTGCCCGCGCTGCGGCACGTACTGCTGTCGGACGAACCGGTGGAGGAGCGGGTGCCCGCCGCCTGGCGGGCCTCGGGGATCGCGCCGTGGGCCGTCGTGTGGGAGGTCTCGGGATCACCGACCGTGCTGTGAGCCGACCCGGCCCTACGGTGCGGGGACCTGGCGGCGGTCGAGGGCGCGGGCGATCCGCCGTTCCAGTTCGGTACGGCGCTCCGGCCACTCCTGCGCCGTGATCGAGAAGATCGCGGAGTCACGGAGCAGCCCCTCCTCGCCCGGCGCCCAGGACCGGGACCAGTTGCGCAGCACGCCCTCGAACCTGGCGCCCACCCGCTCGATGGCCGCGCGCGAACGTGCGTTGCGCGCGTCCGTCTTGAGGTCGAGCCGGTCCACGCCCCACTGCTCGAAGGCGTGCCGGAACAAGAGGTACTTGGCCTCCGTGTTGATCCCCGTGCCCTGGGCCGACGCCGCGAGCCAGGTGAAGCCGACCTCCACCGCGCCGAGGCCCCCGCCCCACGAACGCTCCCTCGCGTCCAGGTAGGCCGTGGCGCCGACCGCCCTCCCCGACGCCCGGTCCACCTGCACGTACGGGGACACCGTGCCGTCGGCGGCCCGGCCGAGCTGGGTGACGACGTACTCCTCGACCTCGGCCGCGGTCGGCACCCACGTGAAGCCGTAGGAGCTCCGCTCCTCCTCCACCGCCACGGCCAGGTCCACCGCGTGCCGGGGCTCCAGGGGTTCCAGGCGCACCAGCGCGCCTTCCAGGACCGGCCCCCGCAACGTGACACCCATCGATCACCACTCCTGTGCGACTGCGCTGTGCGACTGCTCCGTGCCGCCCGCGGCCTTGCAGAGCCGCCGGCGCCTTGTCGCGCACATTACACACGGTGGTGTTTCAGACGTTCCCCAGCCCGCCGCACACGTTGAGCGCCTGCGCCGTGATGGACGCGGCGAGGTCCGTGGTCAGGTATCCGACCAGGCCGGCCACCTCCTCGGGGGTGGAGTAGCGCCCCAGCGGTATCCGCGCCTCGAACTGCTCCTGCACGTATTCCTCGGTGGTGTCCCACACCTGCGCGTACCCGCTGCGCACCAGGGCCGCGGTGGGCGTCTCGACGTACCCGGGGCAGACCGCGTTCACGGTGACCCCGAGCGGGGCCAGCTCCTTGCCGAGCGCCTTCGTGAAGCCGACGACGGCGTGCTTGGCGGCGGAGTAGGGGGCGCCGAGCAGGACGCCCTGCTTGCCGGCGGTGGAGGCGATGTTGATGATGCGGCCCCAACTCGCGGCGGCGAGCCCGCCTTGGGCGAGCACCTCGCGGGTGACGAGGAAGACGCTGTTGAGGTTGGTGTCGATGACCTCGTGCCACAGCTCGTCGGTGAGCTCGGCGGTCGCGCCGCCGCCGCTGCGGCCCACGTTGTTGACGAGGACGGAGATCGGCGCGTCGAAGGCCCGGGCGGCCGCCGCGACCAGCGCCGCCACCGACGCGCGGTCGCGCACGTCGGCCGCCGCGCCCTCCACGTCCAGCCCTTCGGCCCGCAGGTCCTCGACGGTCTGCTTCACGGCCGCCTCCGTGCGCGCGCAGAGGAACACCCGGTGTCCGCGCGCACCGAGGTCCCTGGCGATGGCCAGTCCGATCCCGCTGGTCGCTCCGGTGACCAGGGCCACGGGCCGTTCGGGGGCTCTTCTCGTCGCCGTCGGCTGTGCCTTCATCGGGCGCCCTCCCATGCTCGCGTTGACGTGACGACGTTCGCCGAGGCCACTCGGGGCCCACCGGAAGAGAGATGGAGGAACGGTTCCCCGCCCGGGACCGGAGCCCCGGCGCGGCCCGCCGCCGGAGCCCGACCGGCCGCCCCTCTCGACGGGTGACGCACGCTGGGCGATCCTGGGATCCGGGTCCGGTGACGGGGGGTCACGCGTGAGGGCGCTCGACATCGACGCCGAGCGCTACGCGCGGATCATCGAGCGGGCCGAGGCCATGGAGGATCCGCACGTACTGGGGCTGTGCGTGCTCCACAACGGCAGCCTGGCCGTGGTCAAGCGGCGCTCCGCGCGGGAGCCGTGGACGGGCCGCTTGCGGGACCGCCTGGCCTACCGGCTGCCGAAGGCGCGGCCCCGCTGCGACGTCCACGACCCGCTCTTCACCGGCGGGGCGGCCTGAGGTCCCCCGCTCGCGGCGGGTCAGGCGTTGATGCAGGTGTTGCCGAACGCCGGGTTGAGGACCGAGACGATCCCGATGCTGTTGCCGCAGACGTTGATGGGGATGTGGATGGGGATCTGGACCACGTTCTCGGCGAGGGTCCCCGCGGAGGTCGCGTACGCGACGGCGCCGTGGGTCGCGCCCGATCGGCGGGTGGTGCCCACGGTGTGGGAGACGGGCAGGTTCTCGGCGGTGTGCTTGTCCTCGGCGACGTTGAGGCGGCCGGTGTTCTGGTCGTAGACGACGACGTTCCCGTCGGACTCGTTGCGCACCGATGCGATGGGGACGTTGCTTCCGGCGGTGAAGCCGACCCAGCGGGCGAGGCTGGTGCCCCGGATCAGCAGGTAGCCGGTGCCGGTCTCGTCGGCGCCGGTGAAGAGGGCGATGGGGTTCTCGGCGGCGAACTGCGTGACGGCGCTGTTGACGATGCCCGCGTCGCCCCAGGCGATGACCGAACCGGAGGGCGTCCGCACGGTGAGGCCCATGTTCCGCAGCTGGGTGGCGATGCTGTCGACGGCTGCCGCCCCGCTCGGAACGGCGCTGGTCCGGATGGTGGTCGCAGGAGTGCCGGCCGGGCCCTGGTCGGCCGCGCTGGCCGGGCCGAGGACGGTGAGCGGCACCGCTGCCGCGAGGAGGGCGGCGAAGCTCAGGGGGACGTGGTGGCGCAGGGCCGTCCCGACGGCGTTGCGGGCGCGCACGTGCTTGATCATCTCTGTCCCCGATCGTGAGAAGGGGCGCGCGGGAGCACCACTGGCGCTCCGCTCCCGCATGGGCACCGGACGTGCCTGCCGACTGAATCCAATCGTCGTTTCATCCGATATGTCGCCGCCACGCAAGGGCACCGTCCGCAACCACCCGAACCGCCCAAGCCGCCCGAGCCGCCCCTTCGGACCTCTTACGCGGGTCCGGACCGATACCTATATTTCTCCCATGGCCACTCGAAGTACGGACCCGCTGGCGGGAGTTGTGTCGGTGACGGCAGCGGGGGATCGGCTGGTGTGCGTGCCGAGTCGGGTCCGGGAGTTCGGTGTCGCGCTCGGCGGGAGCGTGCTGGTCCCGCTGTGGGTGGCGACCCCGCTGCTGCTGCCGCTGCTGGTGATCGCCGCGCTCACGGAGTACGGGTTGCTCTGGGGGCTCGTCTGGTTCGGTCTCGGGCTGACGGCCCTGGCCGTGATCGGGCTCGCCCTGGCCATGGTGTTCACGGTGTCGGCCACGATGGTGCGGTGGGTCGAGTTCCGCACCCGGGGAGACGCGGACCACCTCGTGATCGCGCGCTTCCTGCGTTCGTCGACCGTCGCCGCCGCCGATCTGCGGCGCGTCGTCGTGGTCGAAGGGCTCAGGCTCGGCCAACGGAAGTCGCTCGAAGTGGTGCTGCACACGGATGACGGGACGGTGCGGTGCACGCCGGGATTCCGGGCCCCGCTGTCCCAGGTCGACGCGGGGGCACTGCTCGCCTGGCTGACCGACCGGCTCGGGGCGGGCGGCGCGGCGGTGGAGCACCGGGCGGAGGTCCAGCGGAACTTCGCGTGCCCGGAGGAATGGTGGACGCCCTCGCAGCTGGCCGCCCAGTGGGACGTGCCCGTCGGCGCGGTCGACGAGCTGGCCGTCCGCCACGGCGTCCGCAGCCACAGGTACACGCCCCGGGCCGTGGCGCTGCATTCGCCGAGCACGACGGCGACCGTCTACGACCCGGCTCGGGCGTACGAGGTCGCGGAGGAACTGCGCGGGGAGCGCCCCCGCCCGTGACCGCGCGAGCAGGCGCGGGCGTTAACGGCGTTAACGCCGTTAACGCCCCGCGGTCCGGTGCCCGTTCAGCGCTCCTCCGGTGAAAGCAGCAGCCGCTTCTGGGGTTTGCCCATCGCGTTGCGCGGCAGCGAGGCCACGAACCGCACCTCGCGCGGGCGTTTGTGCACCGAGAGGTGGGCCGCGACGAAGTCGGTCAGCTCGGTCGCGCCGACGCCCTCGGCGACGACGAAGGCCACGATGCGCTGGCCGAGGTCGGTGTCGGGGACGCCGACCACGGCGGCTTCGGTGACGGCCGGGTGGTCCAGGAGCGCGTTCTCGACCTCGCCCGCGCCGATCCGGTATCCGCCCGACTTGATCATGTCGATGGAGGCCCGGCCGACGATCCGGTGCAGGCCGTCCGCGTCGATGGCCGCGATGTCGCCCGTACGGAACCACCCGTCCTCGGTGTACGAGGCGGCCGTGGCCTCGGGTCGGCCGAGATAGCCGCTGAACAGGGTGGGGCCGGTGAGCTGGAGTTCGCCGATGTCGGCCCCGGGCTCGGCGGCGATCCGGGTACGGACCCCCGCCACCGGGGTGCCGACCGTACCGGGGCGGGGCACGGCGTCCGCCCGGGCGCTGAGCGTGATCAGGGTCTCGGTCATGCCGTAACGCTCCAGCGGCGCGTGGCCGGTGAGCCGCGAGAGCGTCCGGAAGACCGGGGTGGGCAGCGGCGCGCTGCCGGAGACCAGCAGCCGGGCCCCGGCGAGGGCCTCGGCGGCGGCCGGTTCGGCCGCAATCCGGGACCAGACGGTGGGCACGCCGAAGTAGAGGCTGCCGCCCGCCGCGGCGTAGGCGGCCGGGGTGGGGCGGCCCGTGTGGACCAGGCGGCTGCCGGTGCGCAGGGCGCCCAGGACGCCGAGGACCAGGCCGTGGACGTGGAACAGCGGCAGCCCGTGGACCAGGGTGTCCTCGGCGCTCCACTGCCAGGCGTCGGCGAGGGCGTCGAGGCCGGCCGCGAGGGCAGTGGTGGTGTGGACGACGCCCTTGGGGGCGCCCGTGGTGCCCGAGGTGTAGAGGATCATGGCCGGGTCGTCGGGTCCGGCGGCGCCCGGGCCCGTGACGGCGCTCGCGGCGGCCCGGCGGGCGAAGTCGACCTCGACGAGCGCGGCGCCGGAGTCGCGCAGGATGTGGTCGCGCTCGGCGGGCCCCGCGTCCGGCGGCAGGGGCACCACCGGCACCCCGGCGAGCAGCCCGCCCACCACGGCGGCGACGGTCTCCAGGGAAGCGGTCGCGGTCACGGCGAAGGCGGGGGCTCCGGCCACGTCGGCGGCCACCGCGCGGGCCGCGCCCAGCAGGTCTTCGTACGAGGTGGAGCGGCCGGCGATGGTGATCGCGTCCGCGCGATCTCCGTGAATGCCGTGCAAGGCCTTGAGCAGCACCGAAGGGTCCCCTGTCCGTCGTCGACTGCGTCCCAGGGTGTCAGACGGCGGTGCGCGCGACGACATGCGGGCGGGCGGACGGGCGGAGACCTCCCGCCCGCCCGCTCGCCCTCCCCGCGTCAGGGGTGTTCGGCTATCGGCTAGATGATGCCCTGGGCCAGCATCGCGTCCGCGACGCGCTCGAAGCCCGCGATGTTGGCGCCCGTCACGTAGTCGCCGGGGGCGCCGTAGCGCTCCGCGGTCTCGTGGCAGACCGCGTGGATGTCGCGCATGATCCCGGCCAGCTCCTGCTCGACGCGCTCCGCGGTCCAGGAGACCCGGGCCGCGTTCTGGCTCATTTCCAGGGCGCTGACGGCGACGCCGCCCGCGTTGGCGGCCTTGCCCGGGCCGAAGGCGACCCCGGCCTCCTGGAGGATCCGGACCGCTTCCGGGGTGGTGGGCATGTTGGCGCCCTCGGAGACGGCCTTGACGCCGTTGGCGATCAGGGCGCGCGCGTCCTGGACGTCGAGCTCGTTCTGGGTGGCCGAGGGGAACGCGACCTCCGCCGCGACCTCCCAGACGCGGCCGCCGGGCACGTAGCGGGCGGAGCCGCCGCGGCGGGCCGCGTAGTCGCTGACGCGACCGCGCTCGACCTCCTTGATCTGCTTGAGCAGCTCGATGTCGATGCCCTTCTCGTCGAGCACGTAGCCCTGGGAGTCGGAGCAGGTCAGCGGGTGCGCGCCGAGCTTGTGCAGCTTCTCGATCGTGTAGATCGCGACGTTGCCGGAGCCGGAGACGACCGCGGTGCGGCCCTCCAGGCCGATGCCCTTGAGCTTCAGCATCTCGGCGGCGAAGAGCACCGCGCCGTAGCCGGTGGCCTCCGGGCGGATCGCGGATCCGCCCCAGCCGCGGCCCTTGCCGGTGAGCACGCCGGCTTCCCAGCGGTTGGTGATGCGGCGGTACTGGCCGAAGAGGTAGCCGATCTCGCGGCCGCCGACGCCGATGTCACCGGCGGGGACGTCGGTGTGCTCGCCGATGTGGCGCTGGAGTTCGGTCATGAACGACTGACAGAAGCGCATCACTTCGGCGTCGGAGCGGCCGCGCGGGTCGAAGTCGCTGCCGCCCTTGCCGCCGCCGATGCCGAGGCCGGTCAGGGCGTTCTTGAAGATCTGCTCGAAGCCGAGGAACTTCACCACGCCGATGTCGACGGACGGGTGGAACCGCAGGCCGCCCTTGTACGGGCCGAGCGCGCTGTTGAACTCGACCCGGTAGCCGCGGTTCACCTGGACGTGGCCGTGGTCGTCGGTCCACGGCACGCGGAAGATGATCTGCCGCTCCGGCTCGCAGAGCCGCTCGACGAGTCCCGCGACCGCGTACTCGGGGCGGGCGGCGAAGACCGGGGCGAGGGTCTCCAGCACCTCGCGCACCGCCTGGTGGAACTCCGGCTGGGCCGGGTTGCGGCGCTCGATGTCCGCGCGCAGCGCGTCCAGCCTGGCCTTCGAGTCCTTGGGGTCCTTCACGGGCTCGTCCTCCTCGGGAGTGTGGTGCGCACGGGTGGGGTGGCGCTCGCCCCGGCGGTCGTTCAGCCGTGGCTCCGCCACGTCCCCGTGGACCGGAATCGGCTGTTCGGGGTGCGGTCCCAGCCGGAGGGTACCGTGCCGGGGGACTGCTCCGACATGCCGTCCGACCTGCGGAACAATGCCGAAAGTACTACGGTCAGCACTGCGGTTTCGACCCTGTCGGGACTACCCCGGACGATCCGCCAGACTTCGCTGTCCGGAGTTGTTCCTTTCGTTTCACCTCTCCCCTCGATATCTCCGTCATCGGTCATACCGGCGGGTTCCCGTGCTTGCGGGACGGCAGGTCGGCGTACTTCGACCGGAGCATCGAAAGGGACCGGATGAGGACGGCGCGGGTCTCCTGCGGGTTGATGACGTCGTCGACGAGGCCGCGCTCGGCCGCGTAGTACGGGTGCATCAGCTCGGTCGTGTACTCCTTGATCTTCTGCGCGCGCATCGCCTCGGGGTCGTCGGCGGCGGCGATCTCCCGCCGGAAGATGACGTTGGCGGCGCCCTCGGCGCCCATCACCGCGATCTCGTTGGTGGGCCAGGCGAGCGCCAGGTCGGCGCCGATCGAGCGCGAGTCCATGACGATGTACGCGCCCCCGTACGCCTTGCGCAGCACGAGCGAGATCCGCGGGACGGTGGCGTTGCAGTAGGCGTAGAGCAGCTTCGCGCCGTGCCGGATGATGCCGTTGTGCTCCTGGTCGACGCCGGGCAGGAAGCCGGGTACGTCGACCAGCGTGACCAGCGGGATCGAGAAGGCGTCGCAGAACTGCACGAAGCGCGCGGCCTTCTCCGAGGCGTGGATGTCCAGGACGCCCGCGAGGGCGGCGGGCTGGTTGGCCACGAAGCCGACGACGTGGCCGTCCATCCGGGCGAGCGCGCACACGATGTTCTGCGCCCAGGCGGGCTGGACCTCGAAGAACTCGCCGTAGTCGACGGTCTCCTCGATGACCTTGCGGATGTCGTACGCCTGCTGCGGGTTGGCCGGGACGATCTCCTCCAGCGCGTCGTTCGTCCGGTCGGCCGGGTCGTCGCAGGCCTCGCGGGGGGCGCTCTCGCGGTTGTTGGAGGGCAGCAGCGAGAGCAGGTGGCGCACGTCCTCCAGGCAGCTCGGCTCGTCGTCGTAGGCGAAGGCGGCCACGCCGGACACGGAGGCGTGCACGTCGGCGCCGCCGAGGCCGTTCTGGGTGATCTCCTCGCCGGTGACGGCGCGGACCACGTCGGGGCCGGTGATGAACATCTGGGAGGTCTCGCGGACCATGAAGACGAAGTCGGTCAGCGCGGGGCTGTAGGCGGCGCCGCCCGCGCACGGGCCGAGCATCACGGAGATCTGCGGGATCACGCCCGAGGCGCGGGTGTTGCGCTGGAAGATCCCGCCGTATCCGGCGAGGGCGCTGACGCCCTCCTGGATACGGGCCCCCGCGCCGTCGTTCAGCGAGACCAGCGGGGCTCCGGCCGCCTCGGCGAGGTCCATCACCTTGTGGATCTTCTCGGCGTGGGCCTCGCCGAGCGCGCCGCCGAAGATGCGGAAGTCGTGGGCGTAGACGAAGACGTTACGTCCGTCGACGGTGCCCCAGCCGGTGATCACGCCGTCGCTGTAGGGCTTCTTGTCCTCCAGCCCGAAACCGGTCGCGCGGTGGCGCCGCAGGGCCTCGATCTCCTGGAAGGAACCCGGGTCGAGCAGCAGGTCGATGCGCTCGCGCGCGGTGAGCTTGCCCTTGGCGTGCTGGCGCTCGGTGGCCCGCTCGTCGGGCCCGGCGACGGCCTGGGCTTTGATCTCGGCCAGTTCGGCGGCTCGGTCCAGAACCGGTATGGGCGGGGCTTCGGGAGCCATGGTCATGTGGATCCTCCAGGTCTGAAGGCCGGATCCAGCCACCGTCACCCCACCCCCTCAAGAGGTCTTGGAGATCCGCTGGACCCCTATCCCGGCGGGGCCCTCGTCCGGGCCGGTGTGCGGCGCCATCTCCCGTTCGGGCAAGGGGAGTAGCGTTCTCCGTGTCCCGGCCAGAACGGAGTCCAGCATGCCCGAGCAGCACGGCCCCGCACCCGCCCAGCAGACGTTCGCCCAGCGTGCCCGCGCGGCCCGGGACCGGGTCGGTCTCACCAGGCCCGTGGCGGGGGGCCTGGTGGGCCGGTCCCCGGAATGGATCAAGGGAATCGAGTCGGGGGCCATCGGGCTGCCCCGGCTGCCGATGCTCATCCGCCTCGCCGCCCTGTACGAGTGCGACGTCGCCGACCTCACGGGTGACGACCGGATCGCCGCGGCTTCGTACACCAAGACGGCGCACGCCGGGCTGCCCGCCGTCAAGCGGGCGCTGACCACGTACCGGCTCACGCCCGGCGACGCCGAGCCGCACTCCGCCGAGGTCCTGCACGCGCGCGTCGGCCAGGCCTGGAAGCTCTGGCACGGCGCGGGCGACCACCGCTCACGGGTCGCCGCCCTGTTGCCCGACCTGCTCGCCGATACCGGGCACGCGGCCCGGACCTTCGAGGGCGTGGACCGTCGGCGCACCCTCGTCGCCCAGGCGCAGGCGTACCACCTGGCCCAGCTCTTCCTCGCCTTCCAACCCGCGCCGGAGCTGGTCATGCTGACCGGCGACCGGTCGATGACCGCCGCGCAGGACGCGGACAGTCCGCGCGCGATCGCGGGCGCCGCCTGGTACATGAACCACTTCTACCGGGACGCCAACGAGGCGGCGGACGCCCGCGTCGAACTCGCCGAGCAGGCCGCCTCGTTGCTCCGCCAGGACGACGAGGAGCAACTCGCCCGCTGGGGCCTGCTCCAGCTCGCGGTGGCGCTCAGCTTCGCCAAGGTCGGCCGGGCCGGGCTCGCCTGGCGCTACTGGGACCGGGCGAGCGACGCCGCCGGGCGTCTGGGCGAGGAGTACGCGCACCCGTGGCTGGTCTTCGGCCGGGGCATGGTGGACGCGTACGCCCTCACCATGCACAACGACCTGGTCCAGCCGGGCAAGGCGCTGGAGGTCGCGGCGGCCCTGGACCTCGACACCGTGCCCTCGCACACCCGCCGCGCCTACCACCTGATCGAGATGGCGCGGGCGCACGGTCTGCGCGGTGAGGGCGTGGCGACCGTGGCCCTGCTCCAGAAGGCCCGCTCCACCTCGCCGGAGACGGTCCGCTTCAACATGCACGCGCGCATGGTCCTGCCCGAACTGGCCAGGACGGGCCCCCGTACGGTCCGCGACGACGCCCGCTCCCTCGCACGGGAACTCGGCATGGCCGTGTGACGGCGAGGGGTAGGAACCCTGCCCCTCGGCGAGGGGCCAGGATCCCTGCCCCCGGGCCACCCCGGCGGACCCTACGGTCGTCGCACCACCGGTGACGACGACGGGAGCCCCCGCCATGGAGCAGACGCAGGACCTCGTACGGGTCGCCCGGGAGCTGGTCTCCCGGGCGCTCGTGCCGTACGGGGAGCGGCCGCCCGCCGCGGAGGTGGCCCGGCTGCTCGACGAACTGACGGGCCACGGCTGGGCGTTGCACGCGGCCGCACCCCCCGGCACGGCCGCGGAGTGGTCCCACCTCGTCGGCGACCCGCCGCTCGGCATCACGGACAGCACCCGGTGGAGCTACTGCCGCGCCGTGGCCCGCACGCTGCGGACCCTGCTGCGCACCCTGGACGCGCCCGCGGTGGGCCGGTGACCGGCGACCTCCTCTGCGCGAGGTGCGACCGTACGATCGAGGGCCCGGCCGAGACCGTCACGGTCGACGGCGGCTCCGGCGCCCGCCCCGATCAGCACGCCCACCCCTACGGGCACCCGGCCTGTCGGCCGACCACCCGGTCCCGCTGGGAGCAGCGGCTCGCGGCGGACGCGGCCCGCGTCCTCGCGACGGTGGACCCGCCGACCGAGGCGGTCGCGGTGGGCTGGGTGGCCCACCTGCGCGACCGCGGCGGCCTCCTCGCCCACGGCGTCCGCTGCTTCCACTTCGGGGCGGAGGGTCGGCGCGCCCCCGGTGCCGACGAGGCGCTCGCGCACTGGGACGCGGTCGTCGCCCTCGACCCGGCGGCGTCCCCCGCGGGCCACTGGGGCAAGGCGCTCTCCCTCGCCCGGGTCATCCGCGACCTGCAGCGCGAGGAGGACGAGCACCAGGCCCGCCGCCGGGCGAGGCCCCCGCGGTGACCCGTCAGGCCAGGGTCACGAGGTCGGCGTAGTCGGGGCTCCAGTAGTCCTCGGCCGCGTCCGGGAGGAGCAGGACGCGCTCCGGGCGCAGCGCCTCGACGGCCTCCGCGTCGTGGCTGACCATGACCACCGCGCCCGGATAGCCGCCGACCGCGGCGAGGACCTCGCCGCGGGAGACGGGGTCGAGGTTGTTGGTGGGCTCGTCGAGCAGCAGGACGTTCGCCCCCGAACTGACCAGGGTGGCCAGGGCGAGCCGGGTCTTCTCGCCGCCGGACAGGACGCCGACCGGCTTGTCGGTGTCGTCGCCGGTGAAGAGGAAGGAGCCCAGCAGGCTACGGGCTTCGCCGTCCGTGAGCCCCGGGGCGGCGGCGGCCAGGTTCTCGCGGACCGTACGGGCGGGGTCCAGGGTCTCGTGCTCCTGGGCGAAGTAGCCGAGCCGCAGGCCGTGTCCGTGCACGACCCGTCCGGCGTCGGGGCGCTGCTGCCCCGCGAGGATCCGCAACAGGGTGGTCTTTCCGGCGCCGTTGAGCCCGAGGACCACCGTGCGGCTGCCCCGGTCGAGGGCGAGGTCCACCCCAGCGAGCACCTCCAGCGATCCGTAGGCCTTGGAGAGGCCGACCGCGGCGAGCGGTACCCGGCCGCAGGGGGCGGGTTCGGGCAGCCTGAAGCGGACGGTCCGGTCCGCCCGCCGCACCGGTTCCAGGTCCGCGAGCATCCGGTCGGCCCGGCGGGCCATGCTCTTGGCCATCACCGCGGTCGCCGTGCGGGCGCGCATCTTGTCGGCCTGGGCGTGCAGTGCGGCGGCCTTGCGCTCGGCTCCGGCCCGTTCGCGGACCCGGCGCCGCTCGTCGGCGGCGCGCTGGGTGAGGTAGGTGTGCCAGCCGGTGTTGTGGATGTCGATGGTCGCGCGGTTGGCGTCGAGGTGGAACACCCTGTTGACGGTGTCGGCGACCAGGTCGGTGTCGTGGCTGATCACGACGAGGCCGCCGCGGTAGCCGGTCAGGAAGGTGCGCAGCCAGGCGATCGAGTCGGCGTCGAGGTGGTTGGTGGGCTCGTCGAGCAGCAGGGTGTCGTGGTCGGCGAAGAGGATGCGGGCCAGCTCGACCCTGCGGCGCTGTCCGCCCGAGAGGGTGCCGAGCCGTTGGCCCAGCTCGCGTCGGCCCAGTCCGACACCGGCGGCGACCCGGGCCGCCTCCGCCTCGGCGGAGTAGCCGCCGCGCGCCTGGAAGCGGGCGTCGGCGCGGGCGTAGGCGTTCATGGCCCGCTCCAGCGCCGCCGCGCTGACGTCCGGCGCGGCCATGGCCGCTTCCGCGGCGCGCAGGTCGTGCAGGGCCCGGGCCAGGCCGCGGGCGGACAGGACGTGCTCGATGGCGGTGCGGCCGGGCTCGGCGGAGGCGGGGTCCTGCGGCAGGTAGCCGACGGACCCGGTGCGGGCGACGGCGCCGGCGGTGGGCGGGGCCTCACCGGCGAGGATCTTCGTCAGGGTGGTCTTGCCCGCGCCGTTGCGGCCGACGAGGCCGATCCGGTCGCCGGGGGAGACGGTGAAGGAGACGTCGGTGAGCAGCAGGCGAGCGCCCGCGCGCACGTCGACGGACGTGGCGGTGATCATGGAAAGTCGGCTCCGGGCTAGCAAAAAAAGGACACACGGGTGGCGTGGAAGCGTGTGTCGGAGCTAGGAGACCCGGGGCGAAGACATGGCTCCAGGGTACCGGGCGGCCCGTCGGGGGCCAGCGGTTTTCCCCGGGGGGAGGGCCGGTCGGGGCGTGCGTGCGGTACTACCGGGCGCTCGCGGAGGAGCGGGGAGCGGGCTCCCCCACCCGCTCGGCCGCGGTGCGCCAGGCGTCGGTGACCGCCGCGCGGGCCTGGGCGGTGCGGGCCGTGACGTCGCCGGTCAGCCGCACGGGAGCGCCCACGTGCACGTGGAGCGACGGGCGGCGCAGGGGCGCGGTGACCACTCCCGCCAGCTGCTTGGCGGTGCTCCCGGACGAGAGTCGGCGCGAGCCCGCCTGGCCGACCGGCACGACGAGGGCGCCGGTGCGCTCGGTGAGCCGGGCCAGTCCGCTGCGGAACGGCCCCGGGGCCGACTCCGCCGCGTCCGTGCGCGCGGGCAGGCACCCTTCCGCGTACATCAGCAACACCCGGCCCCGCGCGAGCGCCTCGGCGGCCGCGTCGAGTGCGGCGGCGGCGCGGTCCGTCCCGCGGGCGACCGGGACGTGCCCCTCCGCGGTGAGGGCGCGCCCGAGCAGCGGCACGCGCCACAGGCCCGCCGTCGCCATGACGACCGGCCGCACCCCGAGCCGGTGCAGTGCGGCGAGCACCACGGCCGGGTCGGTGAGCGAGGTGTGGTTGGCGACCAGGACCGTGCCCGGCCCTCCCGCGGGGACGAGCGTCCCGGAAACGGACAGCCCGGCGAACAGGGGGAGCAGCGATGCGGCGGTGCGGCTGAGCAAGGGGGCCTCCGGGGCGGGAACGCGGTGCGTGCCCACATCGTCCGGCCGGTGCCCCGGCCCCGTCCTGAGTGATCATGCTCATCTCGGCGGGGGCGCCGTACTCAGGGAGCCTCGGCATATTGACAGCAGGCTGTCGAATTGACAGGATACTGACATAGAGGCAACAGGCCGGCAGCGACCCGGAGGACCCCATGCATCCCACGAATCCCGCGCACCCCACCCCCCGCACCGTGCACCTCGCCGTCTACGACACCCTCGCCGACTGGGAGACCGGGCACGCGACCGCCTGGCTGGCCCGCACCGGGTACGAGGTGCGTACCGTCGGCCTCTCCACGGAGCCCGTCCGCAGCATGGGCGGCCTGCGCATCACCCCCGACCTCGCTCTCGAAGACCTGCGCCCCGAGGACAGCGCCCTGCTCCTGCTGCCCGGAGCCGATCTCTGGGACGCGGGCGACGAGCTGGCCGCCTTCGCGGGCGCCGCCCGGGCCTTCCTGGACGCGGGCGTCCCCGTCGCCGCCATCTGCGGAGCCACGGCGGGCCTCGCCCGCGAGGGGCTGCTGGACGACCGCGCGCACACCGGCGCCGCGCCCGAGTACCTCGCCGCGACCGGCTACCGGGGCGCCGCCCACTACGCCGACGCCGACGCCGTCACCGCGGGCGACCTCATCACTGCGGGGCCGACCGAGCCGGTCGCCTTCGCCCGCGAGGTCCTCGGGCGGCTCGGCGCCTTCGAGGGCGGCACGCTCGACGCCTGGTACCGGCTCTTCCACCACTCCGACCCGGCCGCCTACGCCGAGCTCAACGCGTGAGTCGGGCCGCGCAGGACGCGCTGTCGGGGACCGCGCTGTCGGTCTTCCGGCTGAACGGCCAGTTCCTCGCCGTCTCCGAGGAACTGGCCGCGCCCGCCGGTCTCACCGCCGCCTGGTGGCAGGTCCTGGGCGCCGTGCTCCACGAACCGCTGCCGGTCGCCGGGATCGCCCGGGCCATGGGCATCACCCGGCAGAGCGTCCAGCGCATCGCCGACCTCCTGGTGCGCCGGGGCCTCGCCGCGTACGCGCCCAACCCGGCGCACCGGCGAGCGAAGCTCCTGTGCCCCACCGCCGAGGGCCGTACGGCGATCAGCCGGATCGAACCGGGCCACGCGGACCTGGCGGCCCGGCTCCTGCACGAACTGGGCAGCCAGGACGCCTTCGACGAGACGGTACGGGTCCTCCACCGCCTCAGCACGGCCCTGGACACGATCACAACAGACCCGACGCCGTAACCGACCCACCGCCCCTCCGGGGGCGCGAGCGGAGCCAAACCCAGCCCCGCCGGCGTTTGAGGCGCCCCCGGAGGGCACGCGGACCCGCACGCGGCCCGGCACGCGACCCCGCACGCGACCCCGCACGCGACCCCCTAGGCTTCCGGCGGCACCACACGGCACCAAAACCAGGAGCGCACACCGTGTTCGACCCCGCACCAGGGCACCCGCACCCGCACCCGTACCCCGACGCCCACCACCCGGACGCGGCCCCCGCCCCGCACCCGCTGTTGGGGCCGGTGCTCGGCCTCCTCGGCACCTGGCACGGGCGGGGGCGCGGCGGGTACCCCACGCTCGGCGGGGAGTTCACGTACGCGCAGGAGGTCACCTTCAGCCACGACGGCCGGCCCTTCCTGCACTACGAGACCCGGGCCTGGCTGCTGGACGCCGACGACGCGCCGCTGCGGCCGTCGGCCCGCGAGAGCGGCTGGTGGCGGCTCCAGCCCGACGGCCGGGTGGAGGCGCTGATCACCCAACCGACGGGCATCGCGGAGATCCTGGTCGGCCGCGCGGACGGCACCGCGGTCGACCTGGCCACCCACGAGGTGGCCCTCGCGCCCACGGCCAAGGAGGTCAACGCCACCCGTCGGCGCTACACCCTGACCGAGGACGGCGCCCTCACCTTCGTCCACGACCTCGCGGCCGTCGGCCAACCGCTCCAGCACCACCTCTCGGCGCGGCTGCGGCGCGCCGGGGACCAGGGCGTGTCCGCCGGGTAGCGCCGGGCGCCCGTCGGTACGGTCGCCCCCGTAGCCGCAGAGCACCACCGGCCGGAAGGCGCGCAGGATGTCAGGGAGCCCCCACCCCACCGTCAGCGCCCCGCGTCGGCTGGCCGCGCGGGCCGCGGCCGGTCTGGGGGACGGGAACACCCTCCTCAAGACCGTGATCGCCGCCACGCTGTCCTGGTGGATCGCCGCCGACCTGATCGACCTGCCCCAGCCGGTACTGGCGCCCGTCGGCGCGATCCTGGTCGCCCAGGCAACGGCGTACGCCACCGCGCGCAAGTCGTTCCAACGGGCGGCCGGAATCGTCGGCGGGGTCCTGCTCGGGGCGGCCGCGGCGGCGCTCGTCGGCGCCGGGCTGGCGACCGTCTTCCTGGTCACCCTGATCGGCATGGTCGCCGGGCGGCTGCTGCGGTTGGGCTCCCAGACCCACCAGATCGCCATGACCGCCGTACTCGTCGTCGGCAGCAGCGAACAGCTGGGTTACGGCACCGCCCGCATCGAGGAGAACGTGCTCGGCGTGCTGGTCGGCACCGCCGTCGCCCTGTTCGTACCGACCGCCGGCTTCACCCGGCGGGCCCGGGAGGAGACGAGCCGCCTCACCCGGGACATGGCGGCCCTGCTGGACGCCATGTCGCAGGGGCTCGCCGACGGCACGTGGACCGGGGAGGCGGGCGACTGGGTACGGCGGGCCCGCGGCCTGAGCAGCCGCCTGGACCTGGTCCGGTCCGCGGTGCGGCAGGCCCACGAGGCGGCGCGCTGGCGCACCCGGACCGGCGCGGAAGCCGTCGCCCGGCTCGCGGAGGCCTCGGCCGCGCTGGAGCACGTCAGCCACCAACTGCGCGGCATCGCCCGGGGCCTGTACAACCTCACCTTCCGCGAGGGCCGGCCGCCCGCCCTGCACTGGGACCAGCGCGACCCCGTCCTGCGTCCGGAGCCGGCGCCCGCCCCGGCGGGTCTGGACGCCCTGCTGGGCGACCTCGCCCGGCTGGTCACGGAGATCGCCGACCACCACATCGCGGCCGAACGCCCCGCCGAGGACCGCCGCGAGCGCCTCCGGCACCTCCAGGGCGGCGCCGAGGCCCGCTTCCTGGCCACCGCACTCGCGCAGTCACCGGCGTACGGGCAGTGGCGGGTGCTGTGCACGGCCGGAATCCTGGAGGACGCGCGCAAGGTCCTCCACGAACTCGACCTGGACCACGGCCCCCACCCGTCGGCCTTCCGTTAGACACCCCCTAGACGTCGTCTCAGCTCGCCGCGCCCTGTACGAGGCTCAGGTGGCCGCGGCGGGTCGGGGTGCGGGTCGGGCCGGTGGCGGTGGGGGCGTGGAGGCGGACCGGGGCGGTGCGTTCGCCCGCGCGCGGCTCCCGCGCCCGCAGCTCCTCCTTCCGCAGGTCCTCCCGCAGTTCCCGGAGCACGTCCTGGAGGGCCTCGTCGAAGCGGGTGACGTCCTCGGGGGTGTTGTCGTAGTGGACCGAGGCCCGCAACGCGGTGGTGACGCCCCGGGCCGGAAGGTGGAGGGGCGTCTCCTGGGCCACCGTCTTCCACACCACGACCCCGCGCCGGGCCAGTGCGCGCCGGATCAGCGCGGCGGGCAGTTCGGCGTGACGGAAGGCGAGGATTCCGGATCCTCCCGCGCCCGCGGTGAGCAGTTCGATGCCGGGGGTGCGCTCCAGGACCGCGCGCAGGGCGGCCTCCAGGTCGCGCCAGGGCAGCAGCGCGGCCGCCGCGTGGTGGGCCAGGGCCTCGTGCAGAGCGGCGACGGCCGCCGGGGCGGGCTGCCGGTGCGCCCGGCCGCTGAGCAGCGCCCGCAGTGCGGGGGCGACGTAGGCGAAGCCGATCGCGTCGGGGCCGCGGAGGAAGCGCCAGCCGTCCGCGGTGAGCAGGTCGCAGCCGATGGCCGCGGCGTCGACGGGCAGCCGCCCGACGGAGTGCGAGGCGTCGACCGCGTACCGGGCCCGGTGGCCGGCCAGCAGCCGCCCGACGGCCTCGACCGGGCTGACCGTGCCGACGGTGGCGGCGACGTGGGTGACGGAGACCAGGGCGACGTCCTCGTCGAGGTGGGCGGCCATCCACTCCAGGTCGAGCTCCCCGTCGGCACGCAGCGGGACGACCTCCAGCGCGCAGTGCGCACGGTCGCGCAGGGCGCGCAGGGCGGTCAGGTGGGCCACGCCCTCGTACGGGGTGGTCCAGATCCGGTCGCCGGGGGTCAGGGCGAGGCCCGAGAGGCAGAACGCGAAGGCGTCGGCCGCGCCCTCGAACAGCGCGGTGTGCGCGGCCGGAACGCCGAGGAGGGCGCCGAGTCGGGCGTAGACCTCGGTGTGCAGGACGGCGCCGAGGCGCTCCTCCAGGTCGTAGGGGCCGTAGAGGTCGTCGCGGGCGGTGGCGTCGGCGAGTACGGCGCGCACGGCGGCCGGCATCCGGCCGGTGCCCGCCGTGTTGAGGTGAGCCGTGTTCATTTCAGGGGCCTCCCCCCACAGTTGGGGTGTACCAAGACTTGCCAACTAACTTGGCAATATGTTGCCCACCAACGAGCCAGCTTGGCAATGCTTGGCAACATCCGCTCAGGCGGGACTCTAGGTGACGGGCCCGGCAACCCTTGCCCACCCCTTCTTGGCAACTCTTGGCAACATTCACCGCCCCTCTTGCCGACCCATCATTCATGCAGGTCAGAGCCATGCATCAGGGCAAACAGCACGGGCCGAGGTGGCAAATGCGGGGCATTTTCTGGGGTTCTCCACCCCTTCTCCAGCGCATTCCGAGCGGTTTTCCAGTGGGCGTTGCCAATCTTCTTGGCAGAGAGGTTGCCAAGTCGGATCAAACAATTGCCACGGAGGACACCATGAAGAACATCGCCCGCCTCATCGCCACCGCCGCCCTCGCCGCCGCCGCCCTCCTCACCGCCGGTGGGATCGCCAACGCCGACATCGGCTGGCCGGTCGCCCCGCCCACCGGGGTCACCGCCGTCGCCGACGGCGGGACCGAGAACATCGGTTGGCCGGTCGCCCCGCCCACCACCCCGGCCCCCACCACCCCGGCGCCGACCCCGGCCCCCACCACCAACATCGGCTGGCCGTAACCTCCACGGCGGCTCTAGCTGGATGCGGCACGGTGCTGCGAGGAGCACCAGCACTGCCGCCCCGGAAGGAAGTCCCCGATGGCACAGATCGCCCACGCACCGTGGAACGCGAAGTTCGAGACCGTCCTGCGCCAGGGCCTGCCCGGGCTCGGCAAGGACAAGCGGCCCGCGGCCGACGTCCCGATGGACGCGTACGGGCTGGACTCGATGGCCCTCATCGGCATCGTCAGCTCACTGGAGCGGGCCTTTCGCACCAGCCTCGCCGGACAGGTCGTCATCCCCGTGCACTCCCTCACGGCCGGCCAGCTGTGGGGCATACTCTCCGCCGCGCTGCAGCCCTCCTGGGACCAGGAGCGCCCCGTCGCGGCAGGCCACCACACCCGCGACCTCGGCCCCTGGGCCGTAGCCTGACCAACCACCGCGAAGCCCCCGCCGGTCATCCGACCGCGACGGGGGCTTCGGTCATGCGGGGAGGGCTCCGGTCGTACAGGGAGGGCTCCGGTCGTGCAGGGGCTCCGGTCATCCGGGGGCGAGGGGTCAGACGCGGCCGAGGGGGTCAGACGCGGCCGATGACGACCGCCCGGACATCGCTGCGGCGCAGGTACCCCCACTGCTTGGAGTCGACGCTGGCGTGGTGTCGGCCGAGGACCAGGAACCGCCCCGGGGGCACCCGTTCGCCCGGCCCGAAACCGGGCAGGTCCGTGAAGGGGGCCGGGACCGGATCGCCCGGCACCGCGACCAGGCGCTTGAGGAAGAGGGCGGGCGGGCGTTCCCCCGGTCCACCGTCCGGATCGGTCCGGTCCACGATCACGGCGCAGCCCCGGCGCAGGGGCAGCCAGGACCCCTTCCGCACGGCCAGGACACGGTCCCCCGGCCGGAAGTCGGGTGCCATGCTGGACCCGCTCACCTCGACGAGGGAGAGGAGTTCGTACCGGTGCACCGCCCAGAGCGCGACCAGCAACGCGCCGATGGCACCCGCGACGGCGAGCGCGATCACGAGGCGCTCCCGGACACCGTCTCGGCCCGCGGGGCTTCGGCCGGGGCGCTCCGGTAGCCGCTCGCCTGCGATTCGAAGAGCCGGTGGTACTCGCCGCCCAACCGCATGAGCGCCTCGTGCGAACCGGCCTCCGCGACCAGCCCGTCCTTGAGGACGACGATGTGGTCGGCCGTGCGCACGGCGTTCATCCGGTGGGAGACGAGCACCTTCGCGGCCTGCGGCGCGAACTCGCCCATTCGGCGCCCCATGTCCGCCTCGGCGCCGGCGTCCATGCCCGACCCCGGCTCGTCCAGGATGACCAGGTCCCGGTCGGCCCTCATGAACGCCCGCCCGATCGCCAGCCGTTGCCACTGTCCGCCGGACAGCGAGACGGGAGACTGCCGGTCGCCGGACGGATTGGAGAGGAAGGCCCTGCTCAAGTAGGTGTCGTAGCCCCGGGGAAGACCGTCGATGATGCGGTCGACGTCGGCTGCCCGCGCCGCGTCGCGGATCCGCCCGCGATCGGTCGCGTGCGGCAGGTCGCCTATGCCGATGTTCTGCGCGGCCGTCAGGTCATGGGACACGAAGTCCTGGAAGACGGTGGCGATGCGGTCCCGGAACCCCTCGGCGCCGAGGGCGCGGATGTCGGTCCCGTCCCAGCGGACGGCGCCTCGCGTCGGCTCGTACAGCCCGCAGAGCAGCTTGACCAGGGTGCTCTTCCCCGCTCCGTTCACGCCCACCAGGGCCGTTGTCGTCCCCGGCACCAGGTCGAAGGAGACGCCGCGCAGCACCCAGTCGGAGTCCTCCGCGTAGCGGAACCACAGGTCGCGGACGCTGATGCGGTCCGTCAGCGGCGCGGCGGCGCGGTGTGCGGCGGCCGCTCGGCGTTCGGGGAGGGCCATGAGCGCGCGGTAGTCGTCGAAGAGGAGCAGTCCCTTGACCGTACCGCCCGCGGTACTGGCCATGGCCGCGAAGCCGGCCGTCAGAGCGGCGATGCCGGACAGGACGATGGTCACGTCGCCGATGGACAGCCGGCCCTTCGCGACTTCGGTGGCGACCCAGTACATGGCTCCCGCCACCACCAGCGCGTTCGCCACGAGGACGGGCACCTGCCGGGCGAGCGACTTGCGGTCCACCGCCCCGAGGGCCCGGTGCGACTGCGCCAGGTCCGCCCGCAGTCGGCCCAGCCAGAACGTGCCGAGACCCAGCATCATGGCCTCCTGCATGGTGCTCGCACCGGTCAGCATCACGCGGTAGAAGGTCTGTCTGCGGGCCGCCGTCATGGTCTCCCGCATGGCCTCGGCGCCGAGCCGGGACATGGCGATCTCGACGAACAGCACGTGGACGGCGACCGCGAGCACCGCGAGGAGGAGCAGGGGCTCGACCGCCGCGAGGGCGGCGGAGAACCCGATGATCGTGGTGAGCGACTGGAGGGAGCTGAAGGCACCGCCCGCGATCTGGCCCGGCACCGCGTGCGCCGTCTCCTGGGCGAGGTTGACGCGGTTGAGCAGGGTGGGGTCCTCGAAGGACGACAGGTACGGGAGACGTCCGAGCTTGCCGAAGATCTCGTTCTGCATGTGCGTCTCGACGGACCGGTTCAAGCAGGACTGCGCGTACTGGAGGACGTGGGGCACGAACAGTCCCCCGGCGCCCGCCGCCGCGATCACGGCGACCGCCGCGGTGGGGGCCGCCGTCGCGTCCGGCGCGGCCAGACCCTCCAGGAGGTGCGCCATCCCCCAGGCCGCGGCCGGGGGGACCAGCCCCGCCAGCAGGCTCGCCACCAGAAGGACGTAGGGATGGGGCCCGCCGCGGCGGAAGACGACGCCCGACACGGCCAGGCAGTTGCGTCCGGTGTCCCGCAGTTTCACCTCGCGACCTCGGGGTCGCCCGCGAACCGGTCGAGGACGTCGTCCAGGGACGGCGCCTGGTTGGCCCAGAAGACCACCTGGCCGCTCGCGTCCACCACGCCGAAGGCGGGGAAGTTCCTGACACCGAGCGGTTCGAGCACCGGACCGTCGACGTCCTGGCGCACGACGCTGCCGACGTCGTCCAGTTCCCGCACGAACTCGTCGGCCAACGGCCCCTCGCCGACGACGAAGGAGACGACCCTGCCCCGTTCGACGTGGTGGCGCCGGATCCGCTCCTTGAAGACCGGCAGTTGATCGGCGCAGCCCGCGCAGCCCGCGGAGAAGACGCCCAGCAGGACCGGGTCCCGCTGGTCCGCGCCGAGCGGCACGGCTTCTCCCCGCAGCCCCGTCAGGGGCGTGTCCTGGGGGAACTGCTTGCCGACCGGAACCACGGGCCGCGCGGCCGTGTCGTCGTGCTGCCCGTCGAGCACCTGCTTCGTCCTGCGGGCGACGGCCACGGACAGCAGGAGGGCGACGCTGGCGAAGGCCAGGGCCAGGAGGGAGAGGGTGGTGTTCATCGCTTGGCCTCCGATAGGGGTGCGTGGAAGAAGGTGAGGACGTCGTCGAACCACACGACGAGGGCGGCCGCGGCGAGGGCCGGCAGTGCCCCCGCGAGCAGTTCCTCCGCCCGCGCTCCCGTGCCCTCGCCCCCGGTGAGCAGGCACGTCAGCAGCCCCGCTGCCACGAGCGTCAGGAGGGAGTTGCGCACGACGTGCGGCCAGGAAGCCGGTCGGTCCGGCTCCCCCATGCAGCCGCAGGAGCTGCCGCGGCCGCTGCGCAGGAGGGCGATCAGGTACGCCGTGAAGGCGCTCAGGAGAGCGGCGACCCAGAGGAAGCCGCACCACACGAGGGATCCCGGCAGGAGCATGGAGCAGAACGCGACCACCTCCGCGCCCACGGCTCCCCGGGCGGCGACGGATGCCCAGGGCCCGGCTCCCGTCAGCGTGGTGGCCACATGGCGTCGGAACGAGGCGAAGTTGCGGACTTTGAGTGCGGTGGACAGGGCGAAGACCGCGAAGAAGAGCACTCGCCCGGAGAAGAGGAACAGGGCCATCGGATGCCTCTCGGGCACGGCCGTGCCGGTCGGCCCGTTGTCGAAGCCGACCGGCACGAGATCATGTGATCAGACGGAGCACTTGTAGCCGCAGGACGCCGTGTAGCAGCACTCGATGTAGCCGCACTGGTTCCGCTCGCCGCACTTGGGCTGCTGCCAGCAGGTCGGGGCGCACCCCGCCGAGGCCGTCTTCTTCGGCAGCAGCGACCCGGCGATCTTCGAACCCATCGACAGCACGGTCTTGGTCATTGCGTCTCCCCTGTGTGGAACGTGATCTTTGACGGACCCGAGCCTGTCCTGCTCCACCAACGCGCCTCCAACCGCTCACCAACCGGCCGCTCACCAACCGGCCGGTCATCCACCCGCGGGCGCGCGCCGGGGGCCGGGACGACGACGCAGCCCCAGGTCATGGACCTGGGGCTGCGTCGGGGGCGGTGGGCTTAGGCCGGTCAGGGCGTGCGCAGCACCGAGTAGATCAGCTGGTCGTGCCAGGTACCCGCGCGCCACTGGGCGCGGCGGATGCGGCCCTCCAGTTCGAAGCCGGCCTTGAGGACGGCCCGTTGTTCCGCGATGTTGTCGACGTCGGTGCACACCTGGACGCGTTCGGCCCGGGTGTGCTCGAAGAGGTAGTCGACGAGCTGCCGCTGCGCCCGGGTGCCGATGCCCCGGCCGCGGTGCGCGGCGAAGAGCCCGATCGCGATCTCCCAGCAGGACGAGGTGTCCGCCCGTCCCCAGGCCCGCCGCAGCCATTCGACGCGCCCGACGAGGGTGTCGCCGACGGCGACGGACAGCATGTTCTCGTCGCCGCCCAGCAGCCCCCGCTCCGCGAGCGCCTGCCGTGCGCGCAGGGCCGGCGTGTGGCCGTACCACTGGTAGGGCCCGGGGCCGTGCGGTCCGGCGAACTCCGCCTCGAACCGGTCCAGATCCGCTGCCGTCACCGGCCGCAGCACCACGGCGGGTGCTTGTGACAACTCGTCCTGTGCCATCCGGTGATCGTACAAGAGTGCCGCGGCACCCCCTCCCACCTGTGGTTCCACCAGTCTTCATGCGTTCTTGTACAGAGGCTCAGGATCCGCTTGCCAACATCGAGGCAAGGTTTTGCCAAGCCTCACAGCCCACTCGCGCACAGCCCACTCGCGCACCGCCCGGTCACCCCCCAGCCCGGTCGCCGCCAGTCCGGTCGCCGCCAGTCCGGTCGCCGCTGTCGAAGGAGCTACCGCCTTGATGTCACTCTCCGGCCTCATCGAACAGCACGTGCTCGCGCGGCCCGAGGCGACCGCCGTCACCCACCCGGCCGGAGGGGGCGACGAAGTCTCGCTCTCCTACCGGGAGTTGAGCCTCGCGGCCAACCGGCTCGCCGCCCACCTCGGCGCCCTCGGCGTACGCCCGGGCGACCGCGTGGTGACCGCGCTGCGGCCGGGGCCGGACCTGGTGACCGCCTTCCTCGCCATCGTCCGGACGGGCGCGGCGTACGTGCCCGTCGACCCGGCGCACCCCGGCGAGCGGCGGCGCCTGATCGTCGAGGACAGCGCGGCGCGCGCCGTGGTCACCGAGGGCGCCTTCGCCGCCGACTACGCCGACCTCGGCGCGGTCGTCGTCGCCGTGGACGGCGACGCCACCTCCATCTCCGAGCGCCCCTCCGCACTCGCCGCGCTGCGCGCGCCGGTGCCGGGCCCCGAGGACGCGGCCTACGTCTGCTACACCTCCGGTACGAGCGGCGCCCCCAGGGGGGTCGTCGTCCCGCACCGCGCCGTCCTCGACCTCGTCGGCTCGGGCGACTTCCTGCGCCTCGGCCCGCGGGACGTGGTCGCCCAGGCCGCCAGCCCCGCCTTCGACGCGATCACCTTCGAGATCTGGTCGACCCTCGCCGCCGGGGCCCGCCTCGCCGGGCTGACCCGGGACACCGTCACCGACCCGGCCCGCTTCGAGCGGGCGGTCCGCGACCAGGGCGTCACCGTCGCCTTCCTGACCACCCCGCTCTTCCACCGGATCGCCCGGGAGCGCCCGGCCGCCTTCGCCCCGCTGCGCGCGCTGCTCTTCGGCGGCGAGCCCTGCGACCCGCGCCGGGTGCGCGAGGTGTTCCGGGCCGGGCCGCCGAACCGGCTGCTGCACATGTACGGGCCCACCGAGGCCACCGCCTTCGCCACCTGGCACGAGGTCACCGAGCCCGACGAGGACGCCCGCACCATCCCGATCGGGCGGCCGCTGGGGGCCACCGTCGCCGTCGTCGTGGACCGCGACGGCGTCCGGGTGGGCCCGGGCGGCTCCGGCGAACTGCTGCTGGGCGGGCCGGGGCTGGCCACCGGCTACCTCTCGCGGAGCGAGCCCGGCCCCCGCGGGCGGCTCACGGCGGAGCGCTTCGTCGAGGACCGCTTCACCCCCGGCGGCGGTCGCCTCTACCGCACGGGTGACCTCGTACGGCTGCGCGAGGACGGCGAGTTGGAGTTCCTCGGCCGGGTCGACAAACAGGTCACCCTGCGCGGGCACCGGATCGAGCTGGGCGAGATCGAGGCGGTGCTGGGCGCCCACCCGGCCGTCGCCGAGTCCGTGGTCTCGGTGCACGAGGCCGAGGACGGCGAGCGCCGCCTGGTCGCCCACGTGGTGCCCGCCCCGCTCGCGCCACCGGCCGCGGACCCGGCCGGGCAGGTCACCGCCTGGCGGGAGATCTTCGAGACCCTCCACCAGGACGCCCGCTCGGGCGGCCTCGGCGAGAACTTCGTCGGCTGGGACAGCAGTTACGACGCGCTGCCGCTGCCCCCGGCCCAGCTGCGCGCCTGGCGCGCGGCCACGCTCGACCGGATCCGCGAGCTCGGCCAGCGCCGGATCCTGGAGATCGGCGTCGGCACCGGACTGCTGATGGCCCCGCTGGCCCGGTCCGCGCAGTGCGAGGAGTACTGGGCCACCGACTTCTCCCCCACCGTCATCGACGCCCTGTACGCGCAGACCCGGGCGGACGGGCGGCTGCGCGGCAAGGTGCGGCTCAGCTGCCGGGAGGCGCAGGACACCGCGGGGCTGCCCGTCGGGCACTTCGACACCGTCGTGCTCAACTCCGTCGCCCAGTACTTCCCGGACCTGGACCGGCTGCACACCGTCATCGGCCGCGTGCTGCCCCTGCTCGCCCCCGGCGGCTCGATCCTGCTCGGCGACCTGCGCCACCTCGGCCTGGCCCGCCCCTTGCGGACCGGGATCGAACTGGCCCACCTCGGGGAGCGGCGGGGCGACGCGGCGCAGGACCCCGCGGCCGTCCTGCGCGCGGTGGCGCGGCGGGTCGCCCTGGAGACCGAACTCCTGCTGGACCCGGCCCTGTTCGGCGACCTGGCCGAGCGGTTCCCGCAGATCCGCGCGGTCGACGTACGGGCCAAGCGCGGCGCCGACCACAACGAGCTGACCCGCTACCGCTACGACGTCGTCCTCAGCACCGCCGAGCCCGTCGCCGACCTCGCGGCAGCCCCCGCACTGCCCTGGGGCCAGGGCGTGGGCACGGTCGCCGAGCTGGCCGCGCACCTCGGGGAGCACCGCCCGGCCGTGCTGCGACTGACCGGGATCCCCAACGCCCGGCTGCACGGCGAGCGGGCGGCCCTGCGCACCCTGGAGGCCGGGGGCAGCGTGGCCGCGGCGCGGGCCCGGCTCACCGAGCCGGGCGGCGCACCAGACCCGGAGGAGCTGTGCACGGCGGCGGAGGGCGCGGGCTACCGAGCCGTGCCGACCTGGTCGGCGCGGCACGACGGCAGCCTGGACCTGGTCCTCCTCGACCCGGCGCGGATCCCGTACGGCGCCCTGCACGCGGCGTACACGGGCCCCGCGACCGCGGCGCCGGACGGCGCGGCGACCGCCGGTGGGGCGAGCGCCGGTGGGGCGAACACCCCGACCGCCTTCGACCACGCCGTCGACGTCGAGGTGGTGCTGCGCGCCCACCTCCAGGAGCGGCTGCCCGACTACATGACCCCCTCCGCCCTGCTGCTCCTGGAGGCCCTGCCGCTCACCCCCAGCGGCAAGCTCGACCGGGCGGCGCTGCCCGCACCGGCCTTCGGCGGGAGGCGGCCGGGCACCCAGCCGGGCACCCCCGTCCAGGAGATCGTGCGCGACCTGTTCGCCGAGGTGCTCGGCCTGCCGCGGCGCGCGGTCAGCGCGGACTGCGACTTCTTCGCGCTCGGCGGCCACTCGCTGGCCTCGGCCCGGCTGCTGGCCCGCGCCCGGCACGCGCTCGGCGTCGACCCCGGCCCGCGCGCCCTGTACGACGCCCCGACCCCGGCCCTGTTCGCCGCGCTGGTCGGGGACAGCCCGGCCACCGCCACCGGTCCCGCCGGGAACGCCACCGGCAGCGCCGTCCTGCCGCTGCGGCTGCGCGGGGCGCTGAGCGTGCGCGCGCTGGAGGAGGCGCTGCGGGACCTGGGCGGGCGGCACGAGGCGCTGCGCAACAGCCGCCTGGGCTCGGCGGGCACCCGGCTGCGCGCCCTGGCCGCCGACGACCACGTGCTGGAACTGACCCTGCCGGGCGAGTCGGTCGACCTGTGGTCGCACACGCCGCTGGCCGCCGAACTGGCCCTGGCCTACGGGGCCCGCGCCACCGGGGACTCCCCGCGCTGGCCGACCCCCGCGCCGCAGGGCGCGCCCCGGGCGATGTACGGGGATCTGGAGCCCACCTCGGCCCCGGGCAGCGGGCCCGACCGGGCCGACGCCACGCTCGGCACGCTGGCGAGCGGCCTGGGCCCCGCCCTGCACGAGCGGCTGGCCCTGCTGGCCGCCGAGCACGGGGCCACCCTGTTCATGGTGGTCCACGCGGCGCTCGCGGCGCTGCTGACCCGGCTCGGGGCCCGGTCCCCCGTCACGCTGGCCGCTCCGGTGCCCGCCCGGGACGGCGCGGCGCTGCGGGGCGCGGTGGGTCCGTACGGGCGGGTGCTGGCCCTGTCGGTCGAGACCTCGGGGGACCCGGCCTTCACGGAGCTGCTGGCCCGGGTGCGCGCCGCGGACCTCGCGGCCTACCGGCGCGGGGACGCGGCGCTGGCCCTGCCGGGCGGGATCGCGCTCGCGCTGCTCCAGGAGACGGGCGGCGAGTTCGAGGGCGCCGGGTTGACCGTCTGCGCGGAGGACGCCCAACTCCCGCACCGGGCGGCCGCCCTGGCCCTGACCCTGACCGAGCGGCAGACCCCGGCCGGGGCGCCCGGCGGGCTCGCGCTGAGCGCGGTCTTCCAGCACGAGGCGATCGGCGAGACCGCGGCCGCGCATCTGACCGGGCAGTTGGTCGCGCTGCTGGAAGCGGCCCTGGAGGCACCGCACAGCGCACTGAGCCGACTGCGGCCGCTGCCGGGCGAGGTGTCGGCGCGGACCGTCGGCCCCTGGCTCGGGGAGCATCTGGAGCTGCCGGTGCGCAGCGTGGCCTCCCTGTTCGCGGCCCAGGTGGCCCGTGCGCCCGGCGCTCCGGCGCTGTCCGGCGGCGCCACGGGCGGTCCGGCCGGGCTGACGGACCTGAGCGGCCTCGCGCCGCTGGCCGGTCCGGCGGGGCTGGCGGGCCTGGCGGGGATCGCGGGTCTGACCGGCATCGGCGGCTCCGCGGTCCCCGCAATGCCGGGCGCGACGCTCACTCCGGGCATGGACTACGCCGAACTCGACGCGCGCTCGGACCTGTTGGCCCACGCCCTGATCGCGCACCAGGCGGGTCCGGGCACCACGGTGGTCACCGCGATCGCGTCGCCGACCGGCTTCGCGGTGGCCGCCCTCGCCATCGCCAAGACGGGCGCCGCCTGCCTGCCGGTGGATCCGGTGCGCGGGTTGCCGGCCGCGGTGTGGCCCGTCGTCCTGCTGCTGGACGAGGCGGCCGACCGGCTGCTGCCGCCGGTGTCGCGGGCGGCCCGGCTGGTCCGGGACCCGGCCGCCGACCTGCTGCCGGCCGACGGGAAGTGGCCGGTGCGCTCGGCCGACCGGACGAGCCCGCTGGGCCCCGACGCCCCGGTGGTGCTGGCGAGCACCCCGCAGGCCACCGTCGCGATCGGCACCGGGCCGCTGGCCGCCGCGAGCCTGGGGCACGGCGGGCAGGTCGACGCCGCCTGGCTGGTGACCGGATATCCGGACGCGGACGCGGCGGTCGGGCTGCTGGGCGCCTTCGTCTCCGGGGCCCGCGTGAACGTCCCGGACCCGGCCCTCGCGCACCTGGGCACCGCCTACGAGGTGCTGGGCTGGCTGCGCGAGCACGGTGCCTCGAGCATCCTGGGCCGGGCCGACGACGCGCTCGTGGCACTGGCCCGGGCCGAGGGGGCGGCGCTCACCTACAGCGCCGGGTGGGCCGAGGGCCGCCTGCTCATAGACCAGACCCCGGACGGGCGGACCCGACCGGCGCCGGGCTACCGGGCCTACGTCCTGGACGCGCGGCTGCGCCCGGTGGCCACCGGGACCACCGGTTCGCTGTACGTCGCGGGGGTCGGCGTGGCCCAGGGGTACGCGGGCCTGCCGGGTGCCAGCGGGGCGAGCTTCCTGCCCGACCCGCTGGGCGGCGGGCCGCAGGGGGCCACCGCCCGGATGTGGCGGACCGGGCACGCGGCCCGGGTGGAGACCGACGGCAGCCTGCACATCCTCGACCACCCGTGGGCGGACGATCCGTTCGCCGACGCGTTCGCGACCTTCGTCGTCGTCGCGGACGGCGCCGGGCACCGCGCGATGTGGCCCGCGGGGGCGCCCGTACCGCGCGGATGGCACGAGACGCACTCCGAGGACGTGTACGAGCTGTGCCTGGAGCACCTCGGCGAACTCCCCGGCGACCTCGGCCTGGACGACGTCAACGGCACGAACGGCACCACCGACCACCTGTAGCCCGCCACCGACCCCCTGGGAGACCGACGATGAACGCGATCCTGCTTGCCGAGAGCCCGCGCACCGCCTTCGCCGAGAGCGTCCTGGGGCGCGGCGAGGTGGAGGTGGTCCTGCTGCGGCTGGACTCGATGCCGCTGGGCCGGGCGTACCTGCGGCGCACCGCGCACGTGCCCACCTTCACCCTCGACCCGGAGGCGACGCTGCTGGACGAGGCGGCCCGCTACCTGCGCTGGGCGAAGGGGACCAAGGGGCTGCCGCGCCCCCGGTTCGTGTGCGGCGGGGATCCGGAGGCGGGGGAGGTGGCACGACGGTTCGGCGCCCTGGTGGACCTGCCGGAGCTGACCCCGGAGCAGCTGGCACCGGCTCCGGCGGCCACCGCGGGCATCGCGCGCGAGCCCTGGTGGAACCTCGGTGGAGGCTCCCTCGAAAGGGACTTGAGCGATCTGGGCAATCCTGCGAAGAGGCTTGCGCCGAGTGCTTGAATGATCTCGTCGGGGACGATGTGATCATCAGGGGAGCGGGGCACAGGCATGCGGAAGACGTTCTACGCGGCACACGTCTACATGATCATCGGAGTGATCTCCGGCCTGTACTACCGGGAACTCACCAAGGCCTACGACTTCACCGGGGAGACCCAGCTCGCGGTGGTGCACACCCACCTGCTGGCCCTGGGCATGCTCGGCCTGCTGATCGTCCTCGGTCTCGACAAGGTGTTCTCGCTGTCGGGGACGAAGCACTTCGACTACTTCTTCTGGTTCTACAACGCGGGCATCGCCATCACCTGCGCGAGCATGACCTACCGCGGCACGCAGACCGTGCTCGGGCACAAGGTGCCCGAACTCTTCTCGCTGGTGGGCGGCCTGGGACACATCATCCTGACGGTCGGCCTGATCCTGCTCTTCACGCTGCTGGGCAAGCGCGTGAAGGAGCACGTGGAAGGGGAGGCGGCAGAGGCGGCGGCCCGGGCCACCCTGCCGGGGCAGGCCGCCGGTTCCACGGAGTCCGGGAAGGTGTCCGGCTGAGCGGTCAGCCGACCGGGGCCGCGGGTCCCGTCAGGATCCCGGTCAGCGCGGCCAGCCGCTCCTGCGTGAGGTCGGGGCGCAGCCGGCGTCCCCGGGTGAGGGTGGCCAGGCCGTGCCAGGTGCTCCACAACACCTCGGTCAGCAGCTCCGGATCGCGGCCCTGCGCCACCGGTTCGACGGCCAGGCGGATCTCCGCGAGGGCGTCGAGCACCGGCTGCGGGGCGACCGGTTCCGCGTCCCCGGGATCTGCGGCGTACCCCGCGCCGCCCGCGTCCAGGGTGAGCATCGCCTGGTAGAGGACCGGCCCCTTGGCGGCGAAGGCCAGGTAGGCGCGCGCCACCGCGTCCAGCGCCTCCAGCGGATCCGCCCCCGCGTGCCGCACGCGCGCGGCGCGCAGGGCGCCCGCGAGTTCGCCGAAGCCCTCCAGGGCCACCGCGTGCACGATCGCGTCCTTGTTCTTGAAGTGCTGGTAGAGCACGGGCTGGCTGTACTCGATGCGCTCCGCGAGACGCCGGGTGGTGACGAAGTCCCAGCCTTCGGCCTCGGCCATCTCGCGGGCCGAGCTGAGGATCAACTGGCGGCGCTGGCCCTGTTCGCGAAGGCGTCGCTCTCGGGGAGTCATGTCCCTCACGCTACCACTTTCGGTGCAATTGCAGCGGTCAGTGATAGGGTTCCTGCCTTTGACAGCAGCCCGGGGCGGCAGCGCGCGCCGGGGCCGTCCTCGCCGCTCTGACCTCATCGTCTAGTGGCCTTCGAGGCATGGTCGGCAGCATCGGGGTAAGTCCGCCCACAGAGAGGGCCACCCCATGCAGACCCCGACTCCCCTGGAGGAGCTGCTCGACCTCGCCGCGGACGTCCTGTGCCACGACCGGCGCACGCTGCCGGCCGGGGCCTCGGGTTCGCCCTTCCTCACCCTGGGCGGCGGCCTCGGTCAGGCCATGCGGCTCCAGGCGCGCGCCGACGAACAGCTGGGACTCTCGCTCGACGTGGCCCAGCTGCTGGGCGCCGCCCCGCTGACGGACGTACTGGCCCGGGCCGTTCCCCTGGCTCCCGCGCCACCGGCCACGACCCCCGCCTGCGGGCCGCGCGAACACCCCTTGCTTCCGGGGCAGTTGGCACCGCTCACCGCACAGCGCTACGTCGGCCCCGGCGCGGTGCACCGGGTGCTGAGCGCCGAACTGGCCGGCCCGCTCGACCTCGCCGTGCTGCGGAGCGCGCTCGGCGTCTTGGGCGCGCGGCACGAGGGGCTGCGGACCGCGTTCCCGCAGGCGGCGCGGGGGCCCGTACGGCGGGTGCTCGACGCCTGCGCCCCGCCCCTGATCGTCCTGCCCGAGCTGCCGGGCGCTCCGGCGGCGAACCGGGAGGCCGCCGTCGACGCCGTGCACGCGCGGCTCGCGCAGGAGGTGGAGCGGCTGATCGGGCACCCGGACCGGCCGCCCCTCGCCTTCGCCCTGACCCGGCTGGGCGCGGAGCGGCACCTGCTGTCCTTCCTCTGCCACGACGCGGTGGCGGACGCCTGGTCGGCGGCCCTGGTCTGGCGGGAGCTGCTCGCAGACTACGCCCGCGCGGCGGCCGGGCGGCAGCCGATGCCCCGGACGAGCCCGCCGACGGGCCCGCCGCCGAGCCCGGCGTCGACCCCGACGACCGGGCGGGCCGCGGAATCGGTCACCTGGACGACCGACCGAATCGCCGAACGCGTGGAGCGGATAAGGGAGTTCCCGTCCGCGCTGGACCTGACCGCCCCCGGGCGGCGGCCCGCCGTCTTCGACTTCCGCGGCGAGCGGCTGCCCGTCGCCCTGGACACGGAGCTGCGGGACGCGGTCGACGCCACGGCCGCGCGGGCGGGCGTACCCCACGGGACGGTGCTGCTCGCGGCCTGGGCGCTCGCCGTGGGGCGGCGCTCCGGGCACGAATGGCTCCTGGTGGGCGCCGAGCTGCCGCGGCCCGGCGCGGGCCCGGCCCTGCGCACGGTCGCGCCGGGTTCGACGAGCGTGCCGGTGTGCTGCGAGCTGGAGGGCGGCGTCGACTACTTCCTGCGCGGGGTCGCCTGCGCCTTCGGCGAGGCCCTCGCCCACGCGGCGCTCGATACGGACGCCCTCGTGCGCGAACTCGGGCTGCGCGGGGACCGGTCACGGACCCCGCTGGTCCAGGTCGCCTTCGCGGACCACGACGGCCTGCTGCCCGCGCGCGCCGGGGCGGGCCCACTGACCGCCCGTTTCCACCACGGGCACCTGGGCGGCGCCACGGCCGACGCCGCGCTGACCGTGCTGGGCTGGCGCGAGGAGCCGCTGCTGGCCCTGGACTTCGCCCCCTGCGCGCTGGACCGCGCGCAGGCGACGGAGCTGGCGCACGAGCTGCGCGCCGCGCTGGCGGCGCTGGCGGCGGCCGGCGAGGCGGACCCGGTGGAGGACCTGCTGCCCACCGCCCTGGCGGAGGCGCCCGCGCTGTCCCTCGCCGCTTCGGGCTGATTCGCCGCGGGCCCCGGGTGGGGTCCCGGTCATGCGGTGCTGAGGATCCGGTGCGCGCGCCGTACGGGGGAATGGCAGCGCGCGCACCGGATTCCGGGGCCCGGGCGGTCGGAGGGGGCGCCGACGCCCGGGAGTTCGGTGGGGTGGTCATCGCGGGTCCGTCGCCCGTGAGCCGGTGGGCGACGCATCCGGTGGTCAGTGGCCCCGGCCGGGGGGGGCCGGTGGGCCGTGAGCCGGTGGCCCGTGGGCCCGTGGCCCGTGGGCCGGTAGGCCGGTGGCCCGTGAGCCGGTAGCTGCTGGCCGGTGGGCCGGGGCCCTGGTCGGTGGGCCGGAGCCCGGGGCCCGGGGTCCGGGCCCGTAACCCGGACGATCAGGCGAACTCGGCCAGCCGCGCCGCGATCTCGGCCGGGTCGGGCAGCGCGGCGATCTCGGCGGCGATCTTGCCGGCCGCCTCGCGGTAGCCGGGGTCGCCCAGGATCTTGCGCGCGTGCTCGGTGACCGCGTCGGCGGACAGTTCGAAGAGCACCTCGCCCGCACCCGCGTCCCGCACGGCCTTGCCGTTGGCGGGGCCGTCGGCGCCCTGCGGCACGATCAGCTGGGGCAGGCCCGCTTCGAGGGTGGCCAGGGTGGTCCCGCTGCCGCCGTGCTGGACGACGAGCGCGGCGTGCGCCAGCACCGCGGACTGCGGCAGCCAGGGAGCGACGATCACGTGCTCCGGCAGCTCGCCGAGGTCGGCGATCTGCACCCGGAAGCCCGCTGCGACCAGGACCGGCACGCCCAGCGGGGCGAGGCCGTCGATCACGGTGCGCAGGTTCTCGGCGGAGCCGAGCGCGGTGCCCAGGGTGAGGTAGACGAAGGGCTCGCCCGACTCGGCGAGGCCCGCGGGCAGTTCGCCCGGCTCGACGAAGGCGACGGGCCGCTGCTCGATGCGCGCCTGGCCCGACTCGACGAAGGCCCGGTCCTGGAGGGACGGCGGGCAGATGTCGATGTAGGGGTTGCCGAGGGTGAGCGCCTGCCCGGCGGGCACGGTGACGCCCAGGTCGGCGGCGGTGGCGAGGATCTCCTGCTGGAGCCGCTCGGCCTCGTGGTCCTGCGCGAGCAGGCCGACGCCGTGCGCGAGGGCCGGTACGCCCGCCAGCCGGGCGGCGAAGCCGGCGCCCGGGTTGAGCACCTCGTGCACGACCAGGTCGAACTGCCGGCTCTCGAAGACCGGCGCGAGGTCGGCGGCGACCCAGCGCGGCAGGACCGAGCCGAACACCTTGATGTGCAGGTTCGCGAGGACCTCCGGCGGCACGTCCTGGGCACCGACCTCGCCGCCGTGGGCCTCGAGGAAGGCTCGACCGCCCGCTGCTTCGATGAATGCCTCGGGCACGGACCGGCCTGCCGTCACCGGCTCGAAACCAGCCTCGCTGAGGGTCTGGTGGAACTGCTCACCCGTTGCGAACGCGACCTCGTGGCCGGCGGCTCGCGCCGCCCTCGCCAAGGGAAGCAAGGGAAATATGTGCCCGAAGTTGCCCACGCTGGCAAAGAGGATTCTCATGAGGCCCAACCCTAGGGGCGCCGACCACGATTGTCTAGTGTTGCTAGGAATTCTAGCGACGAAAGAATCGAGGTGAACGGAATGGCTCCCCAGGACCTGGCACGCCTTCAGTTCGGCCTCACCGTCGGGACGCACTACCTCCTCGTCACCCTCACCCTCGGGCTGGTCGCCCTCGTCGCCGTCACGCACACCCGCTGGGTGCGCACCGGCGACCCCGCGCTGCGCCGGATGACCACCTACTGGGGCACCCTCTACGTCATCAACTACGCCGTCGGCATCGCCACCGGCCTGGCCATGGAGTTCCAGCTCAGCGCCAACTGGACCGGTCTGGAATCCACGGCGGCCAGCGTCTTCGGGGCGCCCCTCGCCGTGGAGACGGTGGTGTCGTTCTTCGCCGAGTCGACCTTCCTGGCCCTGTGGATCTTCGGCTTCGACCGGCTGCCCAAGTACGTCCACCTGGCGTGCGTCTGGGTGGTGGCCGCGGCGGCGTACACCTCGGCGGTGTGGGCCCTGCTGGCCAACGGCTTCATGCAGAACCCGGTCGCCTACACGATGCGCGACGGGCACCTGGAACTGACGGGCTTCGGGGCGCTGTTCTCCAACGCCAACGCATGGATCGCCATCTTCCACATCACCGGCGGCGCGCTCGCGGTCGGCGGCTTCTTCATGCTCGGCATCAGCCTCCTGCTGCACCGGCGCGGCCGCGCGGACCGCTCCTTCGTACGGCACTCCCTGAAGACGGGGGCGCACGCCGGGACCTGGGGCGCCTCCCTGGTCGTCCTCAGCGGGATGGTCCAGCTCGGCAACACGAAGAAGGACCAGCCGCTCAAGGGAGCGGTGCTGGACGGCAACCAGGCGGAAGTGACGCGCCAGCTCCAGGAGTTGGCGAAGAAGTTCGGCCCGCTGGAGGGACCGCCGGCGGGGCCCGTACTGGGCGCCCTCACCCTGATGATGATGATCGGCGGCGTGCTGCTGATCCTGGGCATCTGGGCCCTCGCATCCCTGCGCGAACCGAGCCCGCAGCACCACCCGGGCCCGGGCCAGTACGGCCAATGGCAGGCCCAGGCGCAGTACCAGGCCCAGGCGCAGGCGCAGTACCAGGCGCAGGGGCAGTACCAGGCCCAGGGGCAGTACCAGACCCAGGCCGAGGCGCAGTACCAGGGCCGCCGGGTCCACCCGGGCCAATGGCCCCCGGGCCAGGGCCCGAACGGCCCGACGGGCCAGTACGCCCGGCCGGGCCAGTACGACCCCCGGTACGGCCGACCGGCCCCGAACGGCCAGTACCCCCCGTACGCCCAGCCCGGCCCGAATCCCCCCTACGGCCCGAAGCCCCCCTACGGCCAGTACCCCGCGCCCGGTCGGCCCGGCCGGGGCCCCGGCGGCCGGAGCGGCGACGTCATGCGGTCCGCCCTGCTGGCGCGGCTGCTGCCCTTCGCGATGGCGCTGCCCTTCGTCGCGAACCTCTGCGGTTGGATCGTCCGCGAGGTCGGCCGCCAGCCGTTCGTCATCACCGGCATCCTGACCACCCGCCAGGCCATGACCCCCGGCCTCGGTGCGGGGCGGCTGACCGCCTCGCTGCTGGTCCTCGTCGTCCTCGTGGTCGCCCTGCTCGGCCTCGACTGGTGGCTGCTGGCCCGGGCCGCGATGCGCGGCCCCGGCGAGAGCGGTCTCGGCCGGGCCGCGGAGGACACCGCCGCCACCGCCACCGCCGGGGCGGCGGACTCCCTCGGCAGCGGCCTCGCCGCCGCGGTCCACGACCCGCGCGTGGATCCCCGTACGCTCCCCCGCTCGCCGCAGTCGGGCCCGTACGCCGCCGGGCCCCCCGGGTCCACCACCGCCCCCGCGGCCCCCCGGGAAGGAGCGCACCCGTCATGACCTACCCGACCCTCGCCCTCGTGGCGTTCATCGTCCTGTTCACCGGCTACCTCGTGCTCGCCGGGATCGACTACGGCGTCGGGCTCGCCCTCCCCCGCATCGGCTCCGACGCCCCCGGGCGGCGGGCCGTGCTCGGGGCGGTCGGCCCGCTGCTGCTCGGCAACGAGGCCTGGCTGCTGGTCTCCATCGGCGCCCTCGCCGGCACCCTGCCCGGGCTGCGCGGCGCGCTCGTCGACGGCGCCTACCCCTACGCGTTGATCGCCTTCGCCGGGGCGCTGGCCCTGAACGCGGGCATCCAGCTGCGCGGCCGGCACCCCGGCGAACGGGTCCGGCGCGCCTTCGACCTGCTGATCTGCGCGGCCGGAGCGGCCGCCGCCTTCGGCTGGGGCTGCTTCCTCGCCGTCACGGCCGCCGGGGTCTCCCTCGGCAGCGACGGTCACGTGCGGGGCGTGGCCGCCCCGAACCTCTTCACCCTGCTCGGCGGCGTGACGATGGTCGCGCTCCTGGCCACGCACGGCAGCGCCTTCGTGGCGGCCCGGCTGACGGGCGACCCGGCCCGACGGGCCGCGGCGCTCACCACCATCGGCGCGACGCTCTCGGCGGCGCTGCTCGGGGTCACCGCCCTGACGGGCTTCGTCGGCGGAACCTTCGACGGCGACGTGCTGCGCCACCCGGTCCTGGCGACGCTGGCCGTCGTCATCGGCGTGGGGGCGCTGCTCCTGACCCGCTCCCTGGCCGGGAGCGGCCGGGCCCGGCTCGCCCCCTGGGCGACCACGGCCGCCGTGATCGCGGCGGCGGGGGCGGTCTTCGCGGGCAAGTACCCGGCCCTGCTGACCTCCACCGTCGCGGGCGTGCCCGCGCCGACGGCGGCCCAACTGGCCACGGACCAAACCGCGTTGGCGGCGGTGATCTGGACCTCCGGGCCGGTGCTGCTCATCGTGATCGCGGCGCAGGTCTACATGTGGCTGGTCCTGTGGGCACCGGCGCGGACCGCCGCACCGGCGCCCGGGGCGACGGCGGGGAGCACGGCGCTCGACACCCCCGCCTTCTCCTGAGCCACCCGCCTTCCCGAGAGTCAGGACAGCGACCGATGGACCTCGCCCTGGTACGGAGTTCGCCCCTGCTCCGGCGGTTCCTCGTGCACCGCGCCCTCGGCGCGGTGGCGGAAGCCGTCCTGACGCTCCTGCAGTGCGTCCTCCTGGCCTCGGTGCTCGCGGCCGCCGTCGAGCGGGGGCCGGGAGCCGCGCTGCACGCCGTTCCGGTCCCGCTGCTGGCGGCCGTGATCGCCGGACGGGCCGCGCACGCCTGGTGGGACCGGGCCTCGGCGGGCGCGGCGGCCGCCCGGTACAAGGAGGAGCTGCGGGCGCGGCTCACCGGGGCGGTCACCGCGGCGGCCGTACGCGGCCGGGGCCCGCGACCCGCCTCGGTGGTCGCCCTGCTCGGCCGGGGCATGGACGCGCTCGACGACCACCTCACCGGATCGATCGCCCTGCTCCCGCAGGCGGTGGTGCTGCCGCTCGCCGTCACCGGCACCATCTGGGCGGCGGACTGGGTCTCGGGGCTGGTCGTGCTCGTCACGCTGCCGCTGGTGCCGCTGCTGCTGGCGCTGGTCGGCATGCACACCAAGGCCCGGACCGAAGCGCAGTGGGCGGTGCTGCTGCGCCTGGGCGGGTACTTCCTCCAGGCCCTGAACGGCCTCGCCACCCTGCGGGTCTTCGGGCAGGAGGACCGGGCCGCCGAGAGCGTGCGCGCACGGGCCGCCGAACACCGGCGGGCGACGGTGCGGACCCTGCGCGTGGCCTTCCTCTCCACCTTCGTCATGGACACCCTGACCAGCCTGTCGGTGGCGCTGATCGCCGTACCGGTGGGCTTCCGGCTGCTGGACGGCGCGATGCCGCTGTCGACGGGGCTGGCCGTGCTGCTGCTGACCCCGGAGGCGTACCGGCCGCTGCGGCTGCTGGCCGCGCGCTTCCACGCGGCGCAGGAGGGACGTACGGTCCTGGCGCAGGTCCGCGCCGTCCTCGACGGGGACGCGGCGGGGCCCGTGCTCGTACGCGAACGGCCGTCCCTGGTACGGCCATTGCCCGATCCGGCCCGGTTCCCCCTGGTACTGGACCGGCTCGCCGTCGGGCACGGGCACGGGCCCGACGCGCCCGCGCTGACCGGGCTGTCCTGGCGGTTCGAGGCCGGGCGCAGCTGCGCGGTGACCGGGCCGAGCGGGGTCGGCAAGACCACCCTGCTGCGGACGGTCGCCGGGTTGCTGCCGCCGCTCGCCGGGGACCTGCGGGTGGGCGGCGTATCGGTGGTCGCGCGCACCCCGCAGGACCGGGCGGCGTGGACGGACCGGATCGCGATGGTGCCGCAGCAGCCGCACCTGTTCGCCCTGTCGGTCGCGGACAACGTGCGGCTGGGGCGGGCGGAGGCGGACGACGGCGAGGTGTGGGACGCGCTGGAGGCCGCGGGCGCGGCCGACTTCGTGCACCGCCTGCCGGACGGGGCGGCCACCCGCGTCGGCGAGGGCGGCGCCGGCCTGTCCGGCGGTGAGCGGCAGCGGATCGCGCTGGCCCGCGCGCTGCTGCGGCGCCCCTCGCTCCTGCTGCTGGACGAGCCGACGGCCCGCCTCGACGGCGGCACGGAGGAGCACGTGCTCCGGGCCCTGGCCGCCGTGGCCGGCCGGGCCACCCTCCTGGTCGCCACCCACCGCCCGGCGGTGGTCGAACACACGGACACCGTCCTCCGCCTGGACGCGTTCCGCCCCGCACCGGCCCCCGTATCCGCCGGGCCGCCGACGCCGACCGCCGCTCCGGAGGGGACCAGCCCATGACCCCGCCCCCGGCACCCACCCCGGATCCGCCCCCGGCCCCGCTGCCCCGCCGTCGGACCCGGGACACAGCCCCGACCAGGCCCACCGCGCCCATGCCCACCGGACCCATGCCCCGCGCGGCCCGCACCCTCGCCATTGCTCCCGCTCCCGCTCCCGAGGGGGTCCGCCCATGACCCCGCCCGCCGGGCCCACGCCCCGCGCAGCCCGCGCCCGCGCCCTCGCCCCCGCTCCCGCTCCCGCTCCCGAGGGGCTCCGCCCATGACCCCGCCCGCCGGACCCCCGCCCCGCGCGGCACGCGCCCTCGCCCTCGCTCCCGAGGAGATCCGCCCATGACCCCGACCGCGGCGCCCGCCCCGGATCCGGCCCCCGGCCGGGTCCCCGACCTCGCTCCGGCCCTTGGCCCGACCCCGGACCAGGACCCGACCCCGGACGCGACCCCTGCCTCCGCCGGGAACCCGGCCCCGGCCCCGGCCCCCGTCGGGCGCCTGGTGGGCGCCTCGGTCGCCGCCGCCCTCGGGGAGGCCTGTGCGATCGCCCTGACCGCGAGCGCGGCCTGGTTGATCTGCCGGGCCTCCCAACAGCCGCCGCTCGGCGCCCTGATGGTCGCGGTGGTCGCGGTGCGTGCCTTCGCCCTGGGGCGGGGAGCGCTGCGCTACGCCGAGCGGCTGTGGGGCCACGACGCGACCCTGCGGATCATGGAGCGGCTGCGGGGGCGGCTGCTGACGCTGCTGGCGCCGCACGCGCCGTACGGGCTACGGGCGTTCAGCCGCGGTGAGCTGCTGAACCGGCTCGTCGCCGACGCGGACGCGGTGCAGGACGCGCTGCTGCGGGTGGCCCTGCCGCTGCTGACCGCGCTGCTCGTGGGCGGCGGGGTCACGGTGTGGAGCGTTCTGGTGCTGCCCGCCGCCGGGTGGGCACTGGCGGCGGGGCTGCTGCTCGCCTGCGTGGCGCTGCCGCTGCTGGCGGTGCTGACCGGGCGGCGCACGGCGGCCCGGCTGTCGGCGGCCCGGGCCGAACTGGCCGCGCGCACCGTGGACGTGGTCGAGGGCGCGGAGGACCTCGCCCTGTGCGGGGCGACGGAGCGGGTGGCGCGGGGCGAGCGGGACGCCTCGCGCGCCGTGGCCCGCCGCGAGCGGGCCGCCGCCCGCACCGCGGCCGCACTGGCCGCCGCGGCGGTCCTGGTCCAGCTCGGCACCACGGCGGCCGTGGCCGTCCTGGCGGTGCGCGGCGCCGCCCCGGTGACCGCCGCGGTCCTGACCCTGACCGCCCTGGCCACCCTCGACCTCGCCGCCCCCGTCCGCACCGCCGCCGACCACCTGACCCGCCTGACCACCTCCCTGCACCGCCTGCGCGCCCTGTACGCACTCCCGGCGACGGCGACGGCGACGGCGACGACGGTGAGCCATCCCCTCCCCCAGGGCCCCCTCGCGCTGGAGTTCACCGACGTCGGCGTCACCCACCCCGGCAGCGCGCGCCCCGCCGTGACCGGGATCGGGCTGCTGCTCGCGCCGGGCCGACGGATCGCGCTCGTCGGGCCCAGCGGTTCCGGGAAGAGCACGCTCGCCGGGCTGGCCCTGGGGCTGCTGGAGCCCACCGCGGGCCGGGTCGCGCTGGGCGGCGTACCGCTCGCGGAGCTCGCACCGGGCACGCTGCGGCCGCGGCTGGCCGCCGGGCTGACCCAGTACCACCACGTCTTCGCCGGCACCGTGCGCGACCACCTGCTGCTGGCCCGCCCCGGCGCGGACGAGGACCGGCTGTGGGCGGCCCTGACCCGGGCCGGGGCCGCGGCCTGGGTGCGCGGGCTGCCCGGCGGGCTCGACGCCGAGGTGAGCGAGGACGCGGCGGCGTTCTCGGGCGGTGAGCGCCGACGCCTCGGCCTCGCGGCCGCGCTGCTCGCCGACCCGGCCGTCCTGGTCCTGGACGAGCCCACCGAGTCCCTCGCCCCGCGCGAGGCGGACGCCGTGCTCGCCGCGCTCCTCGCGCCGCGCCCCGACCGCGCGGTGCTGCTGATCAGCCACCGGACGATCGGGCTGGACGCGGTGGACGAGATCCTCGTCCTGGACGGGGGCCGCGTCGTCCAGCGCGGCACGCACGCCGAACTCCTCTCCGCACCGGGCCACTACCGGGAGCGGTACCGCACGGAACGGGCCGCCGAGGACCACCGCCGCGCCCGGCGGCCCGCACCGGCGGCGGCGGCCGGGTGAGCGCCCGCCGCTCGCTCCGCTCCAGCCCCCGTGCGCCCCACCTCGAGGCCCTCTCCAGCCACAGCCGATCGCGCTCCCCCATCGTCGTGGTGCGACCGGCTGCCCCTGGGCGCGCGGGACAAGGCGAAGGAGTCCACCGATGACCATCACCCAGGCAATGCCCCCGGGCGTCGTCACGAGCCTGGGGCGGCGGTTCACCCTGTCGGCCCAGGCCCTCGACAGCTCGGTGACCCCCAACCCGGTCTTCCGCGACTGGTTCGCCGAGCAGCGGCGCACCAACCGCTACGACGTGCGGCGCATCCCGTTCGCCGAGCTCGTCGGCTGGCACTTCGAGGACGGCAGCGGGAACCTCGTCCACGACAGCGGTCGCTTCTTCTCCGTCGAGGGCCTGCGGGTGCGCACCGAGTGGGGCGGCCACGGCGCGTCCTGGTCGCAGCCGATCATCAACCAGCCGGAAGTCGGCATCCTCGGCATCGTCGTCAAGGAGTTCAACGGCGTCCTGCACTGCCTGATGCAGGCCAAGATGGAGCCGGGCAACCTCGACACGGTGCAGTTGTCCCCCACCGTGCAGGCGACCCGCAGCAACTACACCGGCGTGCACAAGGGCGCGCCCGTGCACTACATCGACTACTTCAAGCCCCCGCGGGTCGGCTCCCGGGTGCTGTTCGACTCCCTCCAGTCCGAGCAGGGCTCCTGGTTCCTGCGCAAGCGGAACCGGAACATGGTGGTGGAGGCGCTGGGCGAGGTACCCGAGCACGAGGACTTCGTCTGGCTGACCCTCGGCCAGATACACCAGCTGCTCTACGAGAACAACGTGATCAACATGGACGCCCGCACCGTCCTGTCGCTGATCCCCACCTTCGCGGACGAGGGCCCCTCGCTGCACACGACGGAGCACGTCCTGTCCTGGCTCACCGAGGTCAAGGCGACCCGCGAACTGGTGCAGAGCAGCCTGCCGTTGGCCGGCGTACAGGGCTGGGAGCGCACCGACCACGAGATCCGGCACTCCGACGGCCACCACTTCAGCGTGATCGCGGCCTCCGTGTCCGCCGCCAACCGCGAGGTCCAGCGCTGGACCCAGCCGCTGCTCGCCCCCGCCGAGCAGGGCCTCGCCGCCTTCGTCGTCCGCCGGATCGGCGGCGTCCCGCACCTGCTGGCCCAGGCCCGTTCCGAGGCCGGTGTCCTGGACGTCGCCGAGCTGGGCCCGACCGTGCAGTGCCAGCCGGGCCGGGCGCTGGCCCTGCCCCCCGAGCGGCAGCCGCGCTACCTGGACATGGTGCTGTCGGCGCCGAAGTCCCGGATGCTGTACGACACCGTGCAGTCCGAGGAGGGCGGGCGCTTCCACCACGCGGGCAACCGCTACGCGCTGGTGGAGGTCGGCGACGAGTTCCCCGTGGACGTACCGGAGGACTTCGTGTGGGTGACGGCGGGCCAGCTGGCCGGCCTCCTCAAGCACGGCAACTACCTGAACATCGAGGCCCGCACGCTCCTGACCAGCCTGCGGGCGGCCTGGGCGCTGGGCGGAGCGTACGCCCTGTGAGCGCGCCGAACGCCCTGCGCATCGGCGTCCTGGGCTGCGCCGACATCGCGGACCGCCGCATGCTGCCCTCGATGCTGCGCCAGCCGCTCGTGGAGATCACCGCGATCGCCAGCCGCACGATCGAGAAGGCCCGCTACTTCACGGACCGCTTCGGCGGCGCGCCGTTGGCCGGGTACGAGAAGGTCCTCGACCGCTCGGACGTGGACGCGGTGTACATCCCGCTGCCGCCCGAGATGCACGTCGAATGGACGCTGCGGGCGCTGGCGGCGGGCAAGCACGTGCTGTGCGAGAAGCCCTTCGCGACCTCCCTCCCGGACGCCGAGAAGGCGGTCGCGGCGGCCCGCGAGCGCGGCCTCCTCCTGATGGAGTCGTTCATGTTCCTGCACCACTCGCAGCACGCGCGGGTGCGGGAGCTGGTGGCGGACGGCGTGATCGGCGAGGTCCAGCTCTTCACCTCGGAGTTCGGCATCCCGCTGCGTCCGGGCGGGGTGCGCGCGAGCACCCTGCCGGAGGTGGCGGCGTACCCGGTCCGCGCGGCCCAGCTGTTCCTGGGCCCGGACCTGCGGGTGGCCGGCGCGCAGGTCCGCCCGGACAGCGCGTACGGTCCCCAGCCCGCCGGCAGCGCCCTGCTGACCTCCCCCTCCGGCGCGGCCGCCCACCTGGCGTACGGCGTCGAGCACTCCTACCTCAGCGGCTACGGCCTCTGGGGCAGCGAGGGCCGCCTGCGCCTGGAGCGCGCCTTCAGCACCCCGGACGACTTCACCCCGCTGCTGCGCGTGGAGCGCGCCACCGGCACCGAGGAGATCCCCCTGGCCCCGGACCACCACTTCACGAACATCGCGGGCACCTTCGCGAAGGCCGTCCTCCACACCGAGGACTTCACCCCGCACACGGAGTCGATCCTCACCCACGCCCGCCTGATGGAGGCGATCGCGACGACGGCGACCACCGCCTGAGCCCGTTCTACACGTGCGGCTCCGAGGCCGTCCGGCCCGTCCCCAGGAATTCCGCCGCCCCGCGCAGCGGCAGGTGCGCCCAGGTCCGGTTCCCGCCGCCGGGCTCGCGGGACTGCCCGAAGCCCCAGGCCCCGCCGCACGCGCGCACCACTGCGGCCATGACCCGCAGCGCCGCCCGCCGCCGGGCCTCGCAGTGGGCGGCGAGCCGGGGGTGGGCGTGCGGCACGTGGCCGTCGTAGGCGGTCAGGCGGAGCGAGTCCTCGCGATGGCGGAGGGACAGGTACACGCTCCGGCCCGGATCCAACTGCCATGCGGTAGCCACGAGTTCACCGGCGACCTGGACGACGGCCGGTGCCAGCGGATCGAGCCGGTACGCGTGCAGCGCGGACCGTACGGCCGACCGCGCGATCTGGGCACCGAGCGGCTCCCCGGGCACGGTGAAGCCACAGGCGAGCGTGGACAGCGCGGGCGGCTCGCCCCCGACGCTCGCGGGCGGCGACGGGGGGCAGGAGGTGAAGGGGTGGCTGGACATCGCGGGACTCCCTGAGGTCGACGGTGACTGACTACGGCGAGTTCGGCGCGCACGAATGGCTGACGCGACCGGGGAGCGTGGCCCGTCGCCGAGGCCCGAGGCATGCTGCGGCGATGCACTTCATCTCCCGCTGCGTGAGCGGTGCGTTACCCAACGTAGCGATTCCGGTGGGCTTTTCGCCACCTGGATGCGGGAATTGACCCACTTCGTGGATCGCGGGGACGCGCGCACGGCAGACTGCACCCATGCCGCCACGCACCGCACCGACAGAACGGCAGAAGCGACTGGGCGCCGAGCTCCGCCGCATAAGGCTGGCAGCGGGCGTGTCCGCCGAATCCGCCGCGGGCCTGCTCGGGGTCGACCGCACGAAGGTCTCCGCCATCGAACAAGGCGTCCGGACCATCAGCGAGGACCGGCTGCGTTCCCTCGCCTGCCACTGCGACTGCGCGGACGAGGCCTACGTCGACGCCCTGGTCGCCATGGCCCAGCCCCGCCAGCGCGGTTGGTGGGAGCGCTACCGCGGCGCGCTGTCCGCCGCAGTACTGGACATCGCCGAGCTGGAGTCCCACGCCACGCGCATGCGGTGCGCGCACTCGGTGCACGTCCCGGGCCTGCTGCAGACGAGTGACCACGCACTCGCCCTCTTCCGGTTCGTCGTACCGCCCCTGCCCGAGAAGGAGATCGCCCTCCGACTGGCCCACAGGCTGGAGCGCCAGCAGGTACTGGAGGGCGAATCGGCACCCGCGTACGTGGCGGTCGTACACGAAGCGGCGCTGCGCATGCAGTTCGGCGGCCGCAAGGTGGCCCGCGCGCAGCTGGAACACCTCGCCGAGGCCTCCGAGCGCGACAACATCGTCGTACGAGTCCTGCCCTTCGAGGCCGGCGGCTTCCCCGGCGCCGGTCAGACGGTCAACTACCTGGAGGGCCCCGTCCCCCGGCTGGACACCGTGCAGGTCGACAGCACGCACGGCCCCGACTTCCTGCACACCGAGGCCCAACTCTCGAAGTACCGTGCCCAATTGGACTGGACGGAACGTCTCAGCCTGACACCGGAAGCATCCCGGGACTTCATCCACCAACTGGCCCGTCAACTCTGAGAGGCACCGATGGCCGACATCGCATGGGAAGAAGCGTTCTGCGGCGAAGGAGCGAGCTGCTACCGGATCGGGGTGGACGGGGACGGCAACAGCTACATCGCCGTCGCCGGGGCGGAGGCCGCGTACGTCACCGACACGGCGGACGCCCTGCGCCAGCTGATCCGGGACATCAAGGCGGGCAAGGCCGACCACCTGCTCGCCGACTGAGCCCGGCGGTCTGTCAAGCCCCGAATTCCCGGGGCGTGACGCCGCGCGCCCGGCCGGGCTCAAATCGAGGCATGGGATCCCGCAACCGAAAGCATTGCTCGCCGGAGGTGAACGACCATGACTCGCACATCCCGAAAACAGCGCTTCGCCGTACTCACGGCCGCTACGGCCCTGGCCGCCGCGGGGGCACTGTTGCCCTCCACCGCCTTCGCCGCGCCGACCGCGGCGCACACCGACAGCACGACGGCGATGGCCCCCAGCCACAACGATCACGGCTACTGCTACGACTGGTACTGGAACTGGGACTGGGGTTGGTACTACTGCTACGGCCAGAACCACCACCGCCACCACCACAACCACCACCACAACCGCTGAGGCGGCCGAGCACCCCCTCCACGGTCCGGTCCGGGCGGCACCCCCGCCCGGACCGGCTCCATGCGGACCTAGTCCGTGGGGATCGCCGCCTCGATGTGGGCGAGTTGGGCGGCGAGGATCTCTTCGAACGCGGCGCGGCGGTCCGCTCCGAGGGGGCGGACGTCGCGGGCGAAGTGGGCCAGGGCGGGGAAGCGTTCCGGGTCGGCGCCGAGCACCGCGACGCGGAACAGCTCCATGCCCTGTTCGTACTCTTCCTCGGTGATGGTGCTGACCCCGGCCTCGGAGGCGATCAACGAGGCGATGAGGACCGCGAGCCGGTGGTAGCGCGCCGGAATCTCCTCGTCGGGCAGCCCCGACGCGCGCAGCGCCTGCAGCACCTCTTCCATGACCAGCCGGGAACCGGCGCCGCCTGACGCATAGCGTCCCCAGACCGCGGCGAGCTGGGGCTGCTGCCCGAACGCCTCCCTCAGGCGCAGGGCCAGCGCGGTGATGCGCTGCTTCCAGTCGCCCTCGGCGCGGTAGCCGTCCATGGACGCCAGGAGGATCCGATCGGCGACCGCGCGCAGCAGTTCCGTCTTGCTGCGGAAGTGCCGGTAGAGGCTGGAGGAATCGGTCCCGAGGGACGCGGCGAGCTTGCGCACGCTGAACGACTCCGCGTCGCTCGTGCGCAGCAACTCCGCCGCCTCGTCCAGGATCTCCTCGGTCGACCAACGCCTTCGACCTGCCATTTCGCCCCTCTCGTCGGACCCAGTCTAACCTATGCACTTGGTGTTGCACGCGGTGCGTGCATAATGAGGACATGAGTGCCGGGGAACACGAAGGGACGCATGACGTGAAGAACCCACTGGATTCCGCGTTACTGGACGCCGCCATCGAGAACGTGCACCGCGCCGGGATGCCGGGCCTGTTCGCCGAGGTGCGGGACGGCGAACAGGTCTGGCGCGGCGCCGCCGGGGTCGCCGACGTCGCCACCGGCCGCCCCGTCACCGCCGACATGCGGCACCGAGTCGGCAGCATCACCAAGACCTTCACCGCCGCGGCGGTCCTGCGGCAGGTCGAGAGCGGTCGGATCGGCCTCGACGCACCGATCGGCCGGTACCTGCCGAAGCTGGTTCCCGGAGCGCGCGGTGCGGCGATCACGGTCCGGATGCTGATCAACCACACCAGCGGCCTCGCCGAGTTCCTCCCCTACGCCTACCCCTCCCTCAAGGGGATGCCCGTCGTCGCGGACACCCGGCCCCAGAGCCTGGACGACCACCGGTTCACCCGGTTCGACCCCGTCGAACTGATAGCGATGGGGGTCGCCGCACCCGCCGTCGGCGTCCCGGGCGGCGCTCCGGGGGTGTACTCCAACACCAACTACCTGCTCCTCGCCCAACTCCTGGAAGAGGTGACGGGCACTGCGGCCGAGCGGTGCATCACCCGCGACGTCATCGAGCGCGCCGGGCTCCGGGACACCGAACTCCCCGCCGGACCGCACGTCGACGGACCGCACTCGCGGCTCTACGAGGCGTGGTTCGGGATGATCGACCCGCCGCGCGACTACAGCGTCTACGACATGTCGTACGCGGGGCCGGCGGCCTCCCTGATATCGACCGTCGCGGACCTCAACCGCTTCTACCGCCTGCTCCTGGCCGGAGAGATCGTCAGCCCGTCGTCGCTGGAGCAGATGCGACGCACCGGCCCGGTCATCTCCCAGGAGGGGAAGACGATGGACTACGGCCTCGGCCTGTACCCGATGGAGAGCCCCGGCCGGAGCACCTTCTGGGGCCACGGCGGCTCGGTCTGGGGCGGTGGAGCACTGTCCATGATCCGCGCCGACGGCGCACGGCAGATGTCCGTCGCGGTGAACCTGCAGAGGTGGAACCGGCTCGACCCCTCCGGCAAGCCGCAGCCCCATCCCATCGACGACGCGCTGGCTACCTTCCACCGCGTGGCGATGTACGGCTGACCGGGACGCCGGGACCCGCACCGCCCCTGCCGCGCGGCATCGGGCGTCGAGCGCCAGGCATCGGGCGTCGTCCGAAAACCCGTTGCCCCCGGTCCGCCCGCTTGGTGGGATGCAGGCTTCGACGGGGTGGGGGGACGGCTTGGCGGTGTTCGGTTGTGCGGGCTGCGGTGCGGTCCTGACGGCGGCGGTTTCGGAGGTGGCGTTGCCGATCCACCTGGCCGACGCCCACTGGGAGCGGCTGCACCCGCCGCTGCTGGAGGCCGGGTCCTACGCCGTCGACCCCGCACCGTACGGGCCGCCCTGGCGGCAGTGGGACGAGGTCGGCGCGCACGAGGCGGCGGAACGGGGGCGCTTCGCGCCGTCCGGAGCGCTCTCCGACGGGCCGTCGGGCACCGTCCTCCTCGCGCCCGGCGACATGCACGGCACCCGCCTGATCCTCGAGCGGGCCGGGGGCTACTGCATGGGCATCGACGGCAGCGACGGGCCCAACCTCGCCTGCCTGGGCTGCGATCTGCCGGTCGCGACGAGGATGGACGACTGCGGGTGCTGGCAGGTCGTCCGGCTCGACCCCCGGGCGGTCGTGCGGCTGCCCGGCCCGCCGGAGCGGCCGATCACGGGCTGGGCGGAACTACTGGCCACCGGCACGCTGTGGCACCGGCTCGGCGAGTACCGGGACATCCCGGCGGGCGTGGCCCTCGCCCAGGTGGTGGTGGCCGCCGGGGGCGCGCCCGTCGAGGTGGCGCCCGGGCCGGTCGCGGAGCTCCTCGGCCGGGCACTCGACGCGCTGCAGCCCACGGGGGACGCCCGGGACGGCGCGAAGCGGCTGGACCTGGCGGGACCGGGGTACGGCGAGCCGCGGGCCGACCTGGTGTTGGTGCCGGTCCATCCGCAGACCGGCGAGATGTGGCAGCCGCGTGCCGGGGCGGTGCCGGTGCCCATGGATGCCGCGCTCTGGGCCGAACTCGCCTTCCCGCCGCACCGGACCCGGCTGCCGGCGGTCGGCGGGCTGCCGGCGGGCGTCGAGCGGGACGACCCGTTGCCGCCGCACCCGCAGTGCCCGTTCCGGCCGGCCCGGGACGCGTTCCGGTACACGCTCGCGCGGATGCCCGCCGTCGGGGAACCGTGGCTGCGGGCGATCTACGACCGGGGATGGTGACCCCGGCGGCGCGGAGGGCTACTCCCCCTGGAGCGCGTAGAAGTCCGCGCCCAGTTGGTGGAACATGCCCGCCACGTCCAGCTGGTCCCAGTGCTCGGCCAGCAGGCCGTTCTCCACGCGCCAGATGTCGATCGACTGGAAGTTCAGGCTGCGGCCCGTGGCCGGTATGCCGAAGAAGGGGCCCTGGTGGGTGCCCGAGTACTCGAAGCGGCCGGCCACCCGGTCGCCGTCGACGATCAGGTCGTGGGCGACGACCTTGACGTCGGGGAAGGCGTCGAAGATGGACTGGAAGAAGGCCGTGTTGGCCTCGATGCCGTCCGCGACGATCGGGTTGTGGTCGATGTGGTCGACGGCGGTGTGCTCGGCCATCGTGCTCACGTCATGGCTGTTGATCATGTCCACGAAGCGCTGGACGAGGTCCCGGTGGTTCTCCGACATGGGTGTGTGCCTGCCTCTCGTGACGGCTCGCGTCGCCGATCGTCGTCGCTGCACACCCGACCATCCGCATGCGCGGTGGAGCCCCGCTGGAGCGGGGGCGAGGCCGCGACCCGGCTCGAGGCGGATCCCCACCCCGGCTCGAGCGGCCGCTCCTAGCCTCTGGTGCCATGAAGGCTCTCGTACTCTCCGGCGGGGCCGGAACCCGCCTGCGCCCCCTCACCCACACATCCGCCAAGCAGCTCGTGCCCGTGGCGAACAAGCCGGTGCTCTTCTACGGCCTGGAAGCGATCGCGGACGCAGGCATCACCGAGGTCGGGATCGTCGTCGGGGACACCGCCGACGAGATCCGCGAAGCCGTCGGCGACGGCTCGAAGTTCGGCATCGAGGTCACCTACATCCCGCAGACCGCGCCGCTGGGCCTCGCCCACGCCGTCGTGATCGCCCGGGAGTTCCTGGCCGACGAGGACTTCGTCATGTACCTCGGCGACAACTTCATCGTCGGCGGCATCTCCGACCTCGTCGACTCCTTCCGCGCGGACCGTCCCACCGCGCAGATCCTGCTCACCCAGGTCTCCGACCCGAAGTCCTTCGGCGTCGCCGAGCTCGGCCCCGACGGCCGGGTGGTGGGCCTGGAGGAGAAGCCCGAGGTCCCCAAGAGCGACCTCGCGCTCGTCGGCGTCTACCTCTTCACGCCCGCCGTGCACGACGCCGTGCGCGCCATCAAGCCCTCCTGGCGCGGCGAGCTGGAGATCACCCACGCCCTCCAGTGGCTGATCGACGCGGACCTCGACGTCCGGTCCACGACGATCTCCGGCTACTGGAAGGACACCGGGAACGTCAACGACATGCTGGAGGTCAACCGCTCCGTCCTGGAACGCGCCGAGCCCCGCATCGAAGGCCTGGTCGACGCCGCGAGTGAGATCATCGGCCGGGTGCAGATCGACGAGGGCGCCCAGGTCAGCGACTCGCGCATCGTCGGCCCCGCCGTGATCGGCGCGGGCAGCGTGATCGCCGGCTCGTACATCGGGCCGTTCACCTCGATCTCCCGGGACTGCACGATCACCGACAGCGAGATCGAGTTCTCCATCATCCTGGACGGCTCCTCGGTCCGCGGCGCCAGCCGCGTCGAGGCCTCGATCATCGGACGCAACGTCGAGGTGACCCCCGCCCCCCGCGTCCCCGCGGCCCACCGTCTCATCCTCGGCGACCACAGCAAGGTGCAGATCTCCTCATGACCACTGACGCCACACGCATCCTCGTCACCGGCGGGGCGGGGTTCATCGGTTCGCACTACGTCCGTACGCTGCTCGGGCCCGCCGGCCCCGGGGACGTGGCGATCACCGTGCTCGACAAGCTCACCTACGCGGGCAATCCCGCGAACCTCGACCCGGTGCGCGACCACCGCGGGTTCCGGTTCGTCCAGGGGGACATCTGCGACGTCGCGCTCGTCGCCGAGTTGGTGGCCGGGCACGACCAGGTGGTGCACTTCGCCGCCGAGTCGCACGTGGACCGCTCGATCCTGGGCGCGGCCGAGTTCATCACCACCAACGTGCTCGGTACGCAGACGCTGCTGGACGCCGCGCTGCGCCGTCCCGGTGGCCCGGTGCCGTTCCTGCACGTGTCCACGGACGAGGTGTACGGGTCGGTGGCCGAGGGGTCCTGGCCGGAGAGCGATCCACTGCGGCCGAACTCGCCGTACGCCGCCTCCAAGGCGTCCTCGGACCTGGTGGCGCTGTCGTACCACCGCACGCACGGCCTGGACGTGCGGGTGACCCGCTGCTCGAACAACTACGGGCACCACCACTTCCCCGAGAAGGTCATCCCGCTGTTCGTCACCAACCTCCTCGACGGGCTGCGCGTACCGCTCTACGGCGAGGGCCTCAACGTCCGCGACTGGTTGCACATCGACGACCACGTCCAGGGCCTGGAGCTGGTGCGCACGGGCGGCCGCGCGGGCGAGGTGTACAACATCGGCGGCGGCACCGAGCTGAGCAACAAGGAGCTGACCACCCTGCTCCTGGACCTGGCGGGCGCGGGCTGGGACCGGGTCGAGCACGTCGCCGACCGGCTCGGCCACGACCTGCGCTACTCGGTGGACTGCACGAAGATCTCCACCGAGCTGGGCTACCGGCCCCGCAAGGAGTTCGAGGAGGGCCTCGCCGAGACCTTCGTCTGGTACCGGGACAACCGCGCCTGGTGGGAGCCGCTCAAGCAGAAGGCCGCCCTGTGAACCACTGGCTGGTCACGGGCGCGGACGGGCTGCTGGGCCGGGACCTGCGGACGGCGCTGGAGGCGGCCGGGCAACCGGCCGTGTGCCTGGGCCGCGGGGAGCTCGACGTGCGCGACCGGCGGGCGGTGCGCGCGGCGATCGCCGCGCACCGGCCGGTGGTGGTGGTCAACGCGGCGGCCTACACGGACGTGGACGCCGCCGAGACGCACCAGGCGCAGGCCCAGCACGTCAACGGCGCGGCGCCGCTGCACCTGGCGAGCGCGTGCGGGGAGTTCGGCGCGCTGCTGCTGCACCTGTCCACGGACTACGTCTTCTCCGGCGAGGCGCGGGTGCCGTACCCGGAGGACGCGCCGCCGGCGCCGCGCACCGCGTACGGGCGCAGCAAGCTGGAGGGCGAGCGGGCGGTGCTGCGGCTCCTGCCGTGGACCGGGTACGTCGTGCGGACGGCCTGGCTGTTCGGGGAGGGCGGGGACAACTTCGTCACGGCGATGATCGGGCTGGAGCGGGAGCGGGAGTTCGTCGAGGTCGTCGAGGACCAGCGGGGTCAGCCCACCTGGAGCCTGGACGTCGCCGACCGGCTCGTCTCGCTCGGCCGGGCGGCCCGGCTCGGCGCGGCCCCGGGCATCTACCACGCCACCAGCGGTGGCGACTGCACCCGGCTGGAGCTGGCGCGCGAGGTGTTCCGGCTGCTGGGCGCGGATCCCGGACGGGTCCGGCCCCTCGTCGGCCCCGCCGCGGGGGCGCGGCGCCCGGCGTACGGCGTGCTGGAGCGCGGCCGTTGGGAGGCGGCCGGCATCGAGGTGATCCGGGACTGGCGCGAGGCACTGGCGGCGGCGATGCCGGCGCTGATGGCGCGGGCCGGTGCGCGGGTGCTGGCCACCACGTAGTGCCGGTACGAAGGCCAGGTCGTGAGCGGCGGGGGGGGGAGGGTTCCCCGACCGCCGCTCAGTGCGCGATGGCGAGGCCGAAGGGGACGAAGCCGTGCCGGGTGACGAAGGGGCCCAGCATCAGGACGGTCCATTCGAGGGCGCGCGCGGTGTAGAGGCCGCCGAGGTCGAGGATCCACTCCCGCGGCCAGCCCAGGTCCATCAGCAGCGCCGTCAGCTCTTCCTTGGCCCGCGGGTCGTCGCCGCTGAGGAAGGCCGTGGCGGGGGCGGGCAGGATCCGCGGTGCGGTCATCACGCGGTGGTCCATGGTGTTGAGGGCCTTGACGACCCGGGTCCGCGGCAGGACCCGCTGGATCTCCTCCGCGAGGCTGCTGTGCGGGTGGACGGGTGCGACGGGGAAGCCCTCGGCGCTGCGTTCGGCGGCGTTGGACACGTCGACCAGGACCCGCCCGCGCAGGGCGGGTTCGAGGCCGCCGAGCAGGGCGACGGACACTTCGCCGGGGGTGGTGTTGAAGACGATCCCGGCGTTCTCGGCGGCCTCGGCGTGGCCGGTGCACCGGATGCCCGCCGCGCGGGCGGGGTCGTCGCCGGGGCGGGCGCGGTCGGGCCGGGTGGTGCCGATCAGCACCCGGTGGCCGGCGGCGGCCAGCCCGGTGGCCAGGCTGGTCCCGACGGCCCCGGAGCCGAGGACGGCGATGTCCGTCACGAACGGTGGCCCGGCCCGTAGGAGGCGAGGGCGTGCTCGTACGTGGGCAGCAGCCCCAGCGCCACGGCCTCGGCCAGGGTCGGGGCCACGGCGTCCTTCTCGGACCTGACGAGCGGTTCGGAGGTGTTCCAGGGGATGCCCAGGGCCGGGTCGAGGGCCTGGATGTCGACCATGGTGCCCGGTACGTACTCCTCGGAGCAGAGGTAGTTCATGCAGGTGTCGTCGGTGAGCGCGAGGAAGGCGTGCCCGAGGCCGTCGGCGAGGTAGACGCCGATGCCCGAGTCCGCCTCCTGCACGGTGGTGTCGAACATGCCGAAGGTCGGCGAGCCGACGCGCAGGTCGACGACCACGTCGAGGGCGGCGCCGCGCACGCAGGTGACGAGCTTCGCCTGGCCGGGGGGCAGGGTGGTGCCGTGGATGCCGCGCAGGGTGTTGCGGGACGAGATCGAGAAGTTGACCTGCTTGACGGTGAAGGGCTGGCCGTTCAGTTCCGTGAGTTCGCCGATGCGCCAGGCCTCGAAGAAGCGGCCGCGGTTGTCGGTCAGCTGCGACGGCGTGATCCGGAAGGCGTCCCGGACCTTCATCTCCTCAATTGCCATGCTTCCTCGGTTCGTTGTCGAAGTCGTGAACAGCGGGCTGTCCGATCGTCGGGGCACCGGCTCCGGCCGCGCTCGAACCCGGCCGGAGCGGTCGGACACGGCCGACGGCCCCCGCGCACAGGACGCGGGGGCCGTCGGTGGGAAGCGTGCGGTCGGTCAACGCACCGACGCGGGGGCCTTCTTGTCCGCCGGCGCCTTGGCCGCGGGGGCCTTGGCCGTGGGCGGTGCCACGGTGGCGGAACCCTGCGCCGCCGGGGCGGCGAGCTCGGGCTGGACGCCCTTGCCCTTGCCGGGGGCGATCAGCATGGACAGGGTGGCGAGGGCGACCCCGATGGCGCCGACCCACATGGCCGGGACCAGCCCGTCCACGAAGTTCTGCGGGGAGGCGTAGCCGCCGTTGGCGCTGAAGATCGAGGCCAGCAGTGCGACGCCGAGCGCCGCGCCGACCTCGCGGGTGGCGGCGGTGACGCCGGAGGCGATGCCCTGCTCCTCCTCCTTGACGGAGCCCATCGTCAGGTTCATCAGCGGTGCGTAGAAGAGGGCCATGCCCGCGCCGCAGATCATGAGGGAGGGCAGCTGGGCGACGTAGGAGACGTTCGGTTCGAGGATGAAGGCCCAATAGACCATGCCGCCGGTCATCATCGCGAGGCCGAGGGTGACGACGGGCTTGCCGCCGATCTTGTCGGAGACCATGCCGCCGATGGGGGCGACGACCATCGGCATCGCGGTCCACGCGAGCAGCCGGACGCCGGCCTCCATGGCGCTGTAGCCCTGGATGCTCTGGAGGAACTGGGTCATCAGGAAGATGGCGCCGAACATGCCGACCGACATCAGGGTGCCGGCCAGGTTGATCGCGGTGAACGCCCGGATCTTGAAGAGGCGCATGGGGACCATCGGGTGCTCGGTCTTGTTCTCCCAGACCACGAAGACGGCCATCACGACCACGCCGCCGATGAGGGAGCCGAGGACGACGGGCGAGGTCCAGCCGTCGCCGTGGCCCTTGATCAGGCCGAGGACGATGCCGAAGAGGCCGATGCTGGCGAGGATGGTGCCGACGGCGTCGAGCCGCGAGTTCGCGACCTTGCTCTCCTTGAGCTTGCGCCAGGAGATCGGGGCCAGGGCCAGGCCGATCGGGACGTTCAGCCAGAAGATCCACTGCCAGGACAGGTGCTCGACGATCGCACCGCCGACGAGCGGGCCGGCCGCGATCGACAGGCCGTTGACGGCGCCCCAGATGCCGAGCGCCGTACCGCGCTTCTCGGCGGGGACGGCGGCGGTCAGCAGGGTGACCGACAGCGGCATGATGATGGCCGCGCCGGCGCCCTGGACGGCGCGGAAGGCGATGAGTTCGTTGATGCCGGGCGCGAGCGCCGCGGCGGCCGAGGCGCCCGTGAAGAGCAGCAGGCCGAGGACGAACATCCGGCGACGGCCGAAGCGGTCACCGAGCGCGGCACCGAACATCATCAGGACCGCGAAGGACAGGGTGTAGGCGTTGACCGTCCATTCGAGATCCGTGAGGCTGCCGCCGAGTTTCTCGCGGATGGTGGGCAGCGCCGTGATGATCACGAGGTTGTCCAGCCCTGCCATGAAGGAGGCGAGGCTCGTGGTGAGGATGGCCCAGAAGACCACCCCCTTTGCTCCACCGGCCGAGGCTGGGGGGTTGACGGTGCTCATCCGAGCATCCTTTCTGGAGGCAATGTCAGTAGGAGATGCTCATAACTCATCCGTGACACAGGCCGTTTCGGCGCTCACGACGCTACGGAACCGGACTACAGCCCTCCTCGATTCGTGGTGGACCCACGGACACGCGAAGCCACCCTCCCCGGACGGGGAGGGTGGCTCGGGTCGGACGCGTGCGGGAGGTCAGCCCAGCTGGCGCTGGAAGGTCGCCATGTCGAAGTACAGCGTCTCGTCGACCAGGACGTCCCCGTCGAAGTGGAAGAACACCGCGACGGGGGCGTCGATGGACTTGCCGAGGTTGGGTATGCCCCGGTAGTCCGCTTCCTGCTTGCCGCGGGCCTGGGCCTCCAGGATCACGGCGGTGGGGGTGTGGTGGACGTGGTGCAGGTCGTGCTCCAGGTTCGGGAAGGCCGCCTTGAGGTCGGCGAAGTAGCCCTTCTTGATGGCCTCTTCGCCGATCAGCGGGCCCTCTTCGAAGGCCTGGATGCGGTAGATGCCGCCGCGCGGGAAGGTGGCGAGCACGCCGTCGATGTCCCAGGCGATCTCGGCGACGGTGTGCGCGAGGACGACCGCCTCGCGCCGCTTGCGCAGGTCGGCGTCGGGCTGCGGGAGATCCGCACCGGGCAGGGTGAATTCGTGCTGTTCGGTGGCCATGACCGTTCCTCCACGCGTCGACCGGCTTGATGTCGCAGACGCTAGGGCCGCGACCTCGCGTACGGCTCGAACGTCAGGCCGGACGGGCCGGTCGGTCAGGCGTCCGCCGTCACCGGCCGGCTGCGCTGCTGCTGCGGGGGCTTGTAGAACGGCCGGTAGCCGCAGGCCAGGCCGACCGGCGCGAGCAGGGTGCACAGGGCCATGTCCAGGGCGTAGGGCCGACCGGTGATCACCCGGTACTCGTCCCGGAAGCCGAGCGCGAGCAAGGGCATCTGGAGCTTGGGGCCGTCCGCGGTGAGGCGGCCCTCGTTGGCCAGGCCCCACAGCGTCTCGAAGACGCGCTCGGTCTGGTAGGCGGGGGTGGTGCGCCAGACCATCCGGGTGGTCTCGGGACCCGGGTTCCACATGGAGTGCGGCACGCCCGGCGGGATGTAGAACTCGCTGCCCTCGGCGTACTCGTGCTCGACCCCGTCCAGCTGGATGACGATGCGGCCGCCGCGCACCCGCATGGCCTCGGTCTGCCTGGGGTGGTAGTGGACGGGCGGCTTCAGAACGGTCGGGGCGTACTCGACCTCGACCTCCACGTAGGCGCCGTTCGTCTGGGACGAGGTGGTCAGGAAGGTGAGCTTGTCCTGTCCGAGCTGGAGGGTGTCTCCGGGGCGGGCCATCGGATGCCTCTCTGATCTGGGGTGGTCGTTCGTCGGTCAGACGGTGGTGGTGCTCGGGGCGGGGGCGGTGGCGGTGCGCGTGAGGGCGACGGAGGTCTGCGTCGGGCGCCGTCGGGGGAGGCCGAAGAAGGCGTTGAGCAGGTTCAGTACGCCGATGCCCACCGCGATCCAGAAGCCCAGGTGCAGTCCGTCCACCCAGGCGATCGCCGGGAGCCGCCCGTCGGCGAGTTCGCCGGTGGTGCGGGTCATGGCGCTGGTGGCCACGGTCGCCACGCCGAGCGAGGCGCCGACCTGGAAGGCGGCGACCAGCACGCCGGAGGCGATGCCCTGCTGCTCCTGCGGGATGTCGGACACCCCGTGGACGTTGACCGGGATGCCGCAGCACTGCATGGAGGCGCCCAGGACCAGCAGCGCGGGCAGCACGTCGAGGAGGTAGTTCCCGTCGTGCGGGGCCCGGGTGAGCAGGATCAGTCCGAGGACGGAGCCGATCGCGCCGAAGAGGTAGACGGGGCGGGGGCCGGACCTGTGCATGATCCGGGTGGCCGGGGCGGTGATCAGGATGGCGACCACGCCGAGCGGCAGGAAGGCGAAGCCCGACTTGAGGGTGGAGTAGCCCAGGGTGCGCTGGAGGTAGTAGCTGCTCAGGAAGAGCACGGAGGCCTGGACCCCGCTGGTCAGGATGCGGCCGAGGCCCGCGGTGACCAGGGAGCGGGTGGCGAAGAGCTGGAGCGGCATCAGCGGGTCGGCGACCTTGCGCTCGACCACGACGAAGCCGACCAGCAGCGCCACCGCGGCGACGGCCGGGGCGATGACGTACGGGATCGAACCCCAGCCCTTGTCCTGGATGTTGACGATGGCGTACACGAGGGAGGCGAGGCCCCCGGTGACGGCGACGGCGCCCAGGATGTCCGGGGTGGACTCGCTCTTGGCCTCGGTGCGGCCGCTGGCCAGGATCAGCACGCCGATCACGGCGACGACCCCGAAGGGGATGTTGATGTAGAAGATCCAGCGCCAGTTCAGGCTGTCGGTGATCAGGCCGCCCGCGATGACGCCGAGGGTGCCGCCGAGCCCGGCCAGCGCGGCCCAGATGGCGAGGGCGGTGGTCCGCTCCTTGCCCTTGGGGAAGATGGTGGTCACCAGGGACATCGCGGCCGGGGACAGGAACGCCGCGCCACACCCCTGCAGGGCGCGCGCGGCGATGAGCAGGCCGGTGCCGTCGGCCAGGCCGCAGAGTAAGGAGGCCGCGGTGAACAGGACGGCGCCGAGCAGGAAGGTGCGCCGGCGCCCCCAGCGGTCGGCGGTGCGTCCACCGAGCAGCATCAGGCCGCCGAAGCACAGGATGTAGGAGGTCAGCACCCATTCGATGCCGGTGGCGGTGGCCTTGAGGTCGGACTGGATCGCGGGCAGCGCGAGGTTCACCACGGTGGTGTCGAGGAGCACCATGAACTGGGCGAGGGCGACGAAGACGAGCAGGCGCCATCGTCGGGGGTCGGGCGGGGTGTCGGTGCCCGGTCCCTGCGCGGACGCGGCGGCCGGTGCCTGGTCCTGGTGACGGGGTGCGTTCTTCTCGGTGTTCATGGCTCCCTCTCGGGTGGGCCCGCCGCTCCCGGCCCCGCGGCCGGGAGCGGCGCAGTCCGGTCAGGCGGCGGTGGCCTCGATGTAGCTCAGGGCGTTGTAGATGGTCCGGTTCGGGTCGGTGATGGCGCGGCGGCCGTGCATGACCCGGGTGTTGTCGATGACGGCGGCGTCGCCGTCCCGCCATTCGAGGTTCTCGGTGATCCGTGCGGTCACCGTCTCGACCTCGGCGAGCAGCCGCTCGGACAGCTCGGTCCCGTCGGCGAAGGTGATCGTCGGCTTCTCGTAGTTGAAGGAGGGGCCGAGGATGCTGTTGGCGAAGGACCGCCGCTCGCCGAAGATCGTGGTCCCGGCGGCGGGGGTGCGGAAAGCGTAGCGGATGCCGCCGTCCGCCTCGGCCTGGATCTCGGTGCCGGGCAACTGGCCGGCCAGCGCCAGGAGTTCCTCCACGGCGATGTCCTCGGCGGGCTTGGTCCTGCCGAGGAGGTGGTGGGCCATGGCGCGCCACTGCTGCTCGCCGACGTAGCGGCTGTAGACGATGTCCTGGGCGGCGAAGGCCTCGCGGGCCCCGTCGCTGAGGGCGTCCCAGACGCGGTAGCCGTCGCAGACGGTGGTCTGGGATCCGGAGGAGGCGGCCTTCTCGCAGAAGAACCAGGCGACGTGGGCGCGGAAGGGGCTGTTGCCGTTCTCGGTGTGCAGGCCGACCTCGGCGAATCCGGCGTCGACCTTCTGTGCGACCTCGGAGTAGAAGTCGCGGGCCGGGTCGAGGGTGGTGGAGGTGGAGGTGGACTGCACCAGGGCGGTGAAGGAGTCCATGTCGGAGGGGGTGAAGCCGCGCAGGAGCAGGAATCCCGCCTCGGCGAGCAGGTCGCGCAGGATCTTGGGGTCGACGTCCGCGAGGCTGCCACCCTCGACGGGTTCCACCAGCAGGCCGCTGCCGGTGCCGTAGGGGGTGGTCTTCACTGCGGTGCTCATGCCTTCTCCTCGGTCGGTGCCTCGTCGTGGCGCAGCACGTGGGTGCGGATGACGTCACGGCGCGGGCGTCCGGTGACGGTGAAGCAGGTGGCGTACTCGGGGTCGTCCTCGGACATGAGGTGGACGACGGCGGCGCGCTCGATGCCGGAGAGGCGTTCCTTGCCGAAGGCGTCGATGCGCTCGCGGGCGGTGTCCTGGTCGAGGCCCGCCTCGATGACGAAGAGGCCGTGCACCTGGTCGAGTCCGTCGGCGACGATGGCGGCCTCGCGGATGAAGCCGAGTTCGCGGTAGCGCGCTTCCACCCATTCGGGGGACACGTTGCGGCCGCTGGAGGTGATCACCATGCTCTTCTTGCGGCCGGTGATGCGCAGGTAGCCGTCCTCGTCGATCTCGGCGAGGTCTCCGGTGTGCAGCCAGCCCCGTGCGTCGACGACGACGCTGGAGGGGTCTTCGCGGGAGTAGCCGGCGAAGAGGGAGGTGCTGCGGATCAACAGCTCGCCGTCCTCGGCGAGTTCGGCCTCGACGTGGTCGAGCGGGCGGCCGACGGTGCCGAAGCGGACCTGGCCGGGGAAGTTCCAGGAGACGACGGAGGAGTTCTCGCTGAGCCCGTAGCCCTCGTGGACGGTGACCCCGTAGGCGTCGAGGCGCTGGAGGATCTCCGCGGGTACGGGCGCGCCGCCACAGGCGATGAAGACGGAGCCCTCGTGGCCGAAGATCCGGCGGCGCCGCTCGGGGACGCTCTCGTCGGGCTGCTGGTCGCTGAGCGCGAGGAAGAGTCCGGCGACGGTCGGCGGGACGACGAGCGCGGTGGGCCGGGCCTGGCGCAGCAGGCTGAGCATCCGGGGCGCGGCGTCGGCGGCGGTGCCGACCAGCGCGGTGCCGGGCGGCAGGAAGGAGACCGAACCTCCGGCGAGGAAGGGCATGTAGAGCCCGGCGACCTGTTCGATGAGCAGGCTCAGCGGCACGATCGAGAGGTAGCGCTCGAAGACGGCGGGTTCGGTGCGGGCCCGCAGGGAGGTCAGGAGCGCGTCCAGGCCGTGGCGGCGGATCTGGACGCCCTTGGGGGCGGAGGTGGTGCCGGAGGTGTGGATGACCTTGACGATGGCGTCCTCGGCGGGCACCGGCGGGCGGGCCGGGCCCCCGGCCGGGGTCTCGGCGAGCAGTGCCTTGATGTCGAGGGCGGTGACGGGGCAGCTGTCGGGCAGCACGCCGGGGCCGCTGTCGGCGGCCCAGCGGGCCAGGGCGCGGGTGCCGCCGTCGTCGACGTAGCAGAGGTCGGCGGTGTCGAGCAGGGAGGCGGCCTGTTCGGCGGCGAAGGCGGTGGGCACCGGTACCTCGACGGCGGAGGCGAAGAGGGCGGCGAGGTCGGCGACGACCCACTCGGGGGAGTTCTCGGCGAGCAGCCCGACGCGGGCGGGGCGGCCGTGGGCGGCGGCCCAGTCCGCCAGTTGCCCGGCGAGGACGAGGGCCGCGCCGATGATCTCGCGGTAGCTCCAGGTGGCGCCCGTACCGCCGTCGCCGGACAGGACGCGGACCATGACGGCTTCGCTGTCGGCCCGCTCCAGCAGGCCCGCGGCGAGGGAGACGCTCGGGTGGTCATGCGGCACGGGACAGCACCTTCGGCTGCGGGCGGTTGCTGCTGAGCAGCCGCATGTCGACGGATTCGAAGCAGTAGCGGCCGATGGCGGCGAGCAGCAGGGTGCTCTGGTCGACCGCCTTGGCGTAGCCGACCATGGGCCGGGTGTCGTAGTACGAGCCCCAGGAGGCGAGCTCTTCCGGCTCCAGCCGGTCGGGCGAGGCGTCGGCGAGGGGGTGGAAGACGCACCCGAGGCGCTGCATGAGCTCGGCGAGCCGTCCGGTCATCGTCATCACCGCGTACGGGCGCCCCAGGCAGGCCATGACCAGCGGGATCGACTTGATGATCTCGCCGCCCGCGGAGGCGCGGACGGAGGCGATGTTGCCGATCTGCAGGACCTGGTGGCGGCCGACCGGGGAGCCGACCTCGGACGCGATGACCTCTTCGATCGGGGCGTCGAGGTAGCGCTCCAGCAGGATCGGCTCGTCCTCGGGGAAGGAGAGGCCCGCGCAGGCGAGGACCTGCTCCTGACCGTTCTCGTCCTCCTCGAAGAAGGCGAGGAAGCCGTCGGGGTCGGGGTTGATGGTCGCCCGGTACTGCCGGGCGAACACGTCGCGGGCCATCTCCCTGGCGACCAGCCAGTCCGGGGTACCGCGCTCGGACAGCGTGATTCTCATGTGTGGTGCGCCCCCTTACAGGGTCGGGTTACAGGGTCGAGTGGGCCGAGAGGACGGACCGGCTCACCGCCTGGACGCCGGGCGAGCGGCGCGTGATCGGCTTGGCCTGGACGGCGAGTTCCGCCGCGTGCAGGGCGCTGTTGATGGAGGTCTCGGCGAGGATGCCGGGGGCCGCGACGGCGTCGCCGATGAGGTAGACGCCGTCGCCGCGGTCGACGGCGGGCCGGTCGCGCCAGCTCAGACCGGGCAGGTCGAGGGCGCCGGTGCGGCCGCGGGAGACTCCCTCGCGGCGCCACTGGATGCGGCCTCGCCAACCGGGGGTGGTGAGGTCGAAGAGCTTCTCGAGCCGGGCCAGGGCCTCGGCCTTCGACTCGCCGGGGCGGATGGGCATCTGGCCCTGGAAGAGGGCCTGGCCCTTCGGCGCGAGCGAGGGGTCGTGGTCGGAGTACTGCGAGGTGAAGCCGCCCTCGTCCATGTCGAAGGAGACGTTGCCGTCCTTCTTGGAGTGGGTGACGGCCATGTCGAGCAGGGCGGCGGTGCCGCTGGGCCAGTCGAGGGTGGGGTCGCCGAGCAGGCCGCGGGAGGCGGCGAGCGAGGTGGCGACGATGACGGGCCCGTCGGTGGGCAGTTCGGTGATCCGGGAGTTCTTCTCGATGACGACGCCGTGGGCCTTGGCCCGGCGTTCCATGCGGTCGATGACCGTGCCCCAGCCGCCGATGAAGTAGCGGCTCGGGAGCGGGAAGCGGGGGGTGCCGACGCGCAGCAGCCGCTCCCAGACGAAGGCGGCGGAGAGCCGGCCGGGGTCTCCGTCGAAGAGGATCGGACCGAGGAAGCCGAGGGCTTCGTTGACGGTCTGCTGCTCGAAGCGCTCGCTGGCCCAGTCCTGGAAGGAGCGGTCGATGGGGACCTCGATGTCCCGGTGCATCCAGGTCATCTTCATGTAGCCGCCGGGCAGGGTCATGCGGAGCTTGCCCTGGTGGCGGAAGCGCATCCGCGTCCACTCGTGGAAGGACAGGCGGACGTAGTTGCCGGCGAGGCCGCGCTGGAGCAGCCAGTTCCAGCAGGGGCCGTTGTCGAAGAAGGTGTGGGGGCCGTCGTTGGTGACGTAGGGCCCGGTGGCGGAGCGGGAGCGGCCGCCCAGGTGGGCGTGCGCCTCGTGGACGGTGACGCGGGCGCCCTGCTCGGCGGCGGAGATCGCCGCGGTCAGACCGGCGAGCCCGCCGCCGATGATCGTGATGTTCACCATGGTTATCGCACTCACCTTTGGGATTCGCGGGCCGTTTCTCAGCCGTCGAGCGTGGCCATGGCGCCTGCGGGATAGCGATCTCCCACCAGGCTGCCGTGGGGGGCGATCCGGTCGAGGGCCGCGAGGTCGTCCGCGCTGAGTGCGACGGCGGACGCGGCGATGTTCTCTTCCAGGTAGGTGACCCGCTTGGTGCCGGGGATGGCCACGACGTCCTCGCCCTGGGCCAGCACCCAGGCCAGCGCGAGCTGGCCGGTGGTGATGCCCTTGGCGGCGGCGAGGGCTTCCAGTTGCTCGACGACGTGCAGGTTGGCGTCGAGGTTCTCCTTCTGGAAGCGCGGCGCGATCCGGCGGAAGTCGTGCTCGGCCAGGCCGTCGAGGTTGCGGATGGCTCCGGTGAGCAGGCCGCGGCCGAGCGGGCTGTAGCCGACGAAGCCGATGCCGAGTTCGCGGACGGTGTCGAGGACCCCGTTGGCCTCGACGTCGCGGGTGGCGAGCGAGTACTCGGTCTGTACGGCGCTCAGCGGGTGGACCGCGTGGGCGCGGCGGATGGTGGCGGCGGAGGCCTCGGAGATGCCGAGGTAGCCGACCTTTCCGGCGGCGACCAGGTCGGCGAGGGCGCCGAAGCTCTCCTCGACGGGTACGGCGGGGTCGACGCGGTGCAGGTAGTAGAGGTCGAGGCGGTCGGTGCCGAGCCGGCGCAGGCTGCCTTCGACGGTGGAACGGATGTATTCGGGGCGGCCGTTGAGCTTGCCGGTGATCTGCCCGTCGGGGCTGACCTCGTTGCCGACCTTGGAGGAGACGACGACCTCGTCCCGGCGCCCGGCGATGACGCGGGCGACGAACTCCTCGTTGGAGTGCGGTCCGTAGAAGTCCGCGGTGTCGAGGAGGTTGACGCCGAGTTCGAGGGCCCGGTGCGCCGTGCGCAGGGCTTCCTGGTCGTCGGCGGGGCCGTAGGCGAAGGTCATGCCCATGCATCCGAGCCCCTGCTCGGAGACCGCCAGCCCCTGGCTGCCGAGCTTTCGTTGCCGCATCGTCCACGCCTTCCCGGGTAGTTTTCGTCCCTAGAAACTCTAGCAGTGATAACCCAAAGAGCTAGCAATGAAAGAGTCAATACCTAAGCTAGACAGCAGACCTGACGAAACGTCAGGCAATCAGCCGTTGGCCACCAGTTCGGCGCCGACCGACGACCAGCCGTGCCCCTGCTCGGCGGCCCCGCCCTCGGCCAGCGCCGCGTACGGATCGGCCCCGAAGACCTCGCCCGCCGCGCCGCGCAGCCACACGTCGAAGGCGTTGCCCGACTCCCGCAGCCGCTTCGCCGCCCCGGCCGGATCGCGCGCCTCCAGCTGGAGCACCACCACGGACCGCCCGCCCAGTTCCTGCACGGCGAAGGACTCCTGCAGGATGCCCGCCCGCCGACGCGAGGCCTCGTACTCGCGCAGGCGCTCGCCGGACAGCTGCGCCTGGACCTCCTGCCAGCGCTCCGCCCGCCCCGCGGGCAGCTCCAGCACCACGGTCGCCGGCTTCACCGTCCGCCGGGCCGCCGCCTTGGCGGCGCCGCGCGCGGACGGGGCCAGGCGCCGCATGCCCAGCACCTCCAGCATGTTGGACTCCACGCCGATCCCCCAGCGCTCGGCGATCAGCCCGTTCTCCAGCAGCCGCCACACCACCACGCCCGTGAACTCGATGAACTGGCCGGTGGCGGGCATGCCCAGGAACTCGCCCAGGTGCGTGCCGCGCCAGGTGTTGTGGATGACCACGTGGTCCCCGGCGGCGCTCATGTCCTCGATGGTGACGTGCAGGTCAGGGAAGCCCTCGCGCAGACCCGCGATGGTGTACGTGACCCCCTCCAGCCCCTCCGGAGCGCCCGGCAGCGGCTGGTGGTCGATCATGTCGGGGCTGTAGATCCGCTCGACGATGGAGAAGTCGCCCCGGTTGACGAAGGTGTCGAAGACCGAGCGGATGGTCTTCTTGTTGCGCTCCTCGACGCTCTCTCCGACGCTCACTGCGATGCCCACCTCGGCGCGCTCCGTCTCTTGAATCGACACGTTCCATCCGTCCTTACGTCGTCACTCGTACGTCGTCACTTGGCGGGGGTCGGGGCGTCCCAGGTCAGGGTGAGCCCCGCGTACAGGTAGCGGCTGGCCTCGATCGCGAGCAGCAGGACGGTGTCCCCGGGCGTGATCCGCCCGTCCACCCAGCCCGCGTCCAGGGCGAGCGGCACCGCGGCCGAACCGGTGGCGCCGACGTCGGTCAGGTTCTCCACGATGTTCTTGCTCAAGGTCGCCTGGTCCTCGGCGGAGAGCCCGGCGGTGCCGTACTCGCTGGCGAAGTACTCGGCGTTGCCCTCGGGCAGCACGCAGTGGTCGAGGTCGGCGAGCGCGAGCCCGGAGCGGCGCAGCATGTCGTGGATGCCCTCGACGAAGACCCGCGGCCCGAACTTCGCGGTGCCGGGGATGTCCAGGCTGATGTCCATCAGCCGCTTGCGCCGCTGCTGTTCGTGCAGCGGTGCGTCGGTCCCGCCGCCGGTGATCAGCATGCCGGGCTTGCGCGCCCCGCCCATGGACCGCGTGGCGAAGACCTGGCGGCTGCCCGCGTGGGCGGAGCCCTCCTCTCCGGCCTTGAGCACCAGCGCGCCGGCGCCGTCGCCGAAGGTGTAGACGGTGAGCCGGTCGCGCATGCGGACCTTGTACGGGTCCTTGTCGAGGAAGATCGGCGCGAGCAGCGGGGAGACCGCCTCCGAGCCGATGACCAGCGCGGTCCCGTAGGTGCCGTCGGCGAGCAGGCGGCGGGCGACGTCCAGGGCCTGTACGGCGCCCACGCAGCCCGCGCGGACCTCGATGACCGCGCAGTCCGCCAGGCCGAGCTGCTCCTGGACGTAGGTCGCGGCGACCGGCAGCAGGTAGTCGGGGCTGGCCGTGGACATCACGATCAGGTCGACCTCGGCGGCCTCCACGCCCGCCCGCTCCAGGGCCTGGCGGGCGGCCGCGGTGGCCATCGCGGAGGTCGAGGTGCGGTGGGCGCCGGTGGCCGGGTCGATCAGCCAGTGGCGGCGCTCGACCTGGATGCCCTCCAGGACGTCGTCCGGCAGCGGCCCGCAGACCTTGGCCAGGGCGTCGTTGTCGAGGGGGTCGCCGGGCAGGTGGGCGCCGGTGGCGAGGATCGATACGTGGCGGGTCGGACCGGCGGACCCGGTCCCCGCTGACGTGCTGCTGGCTGACATGGTCAGTTCTCCGTTGCGGGACGCAGGACGAGGCTGATGTGGGTGCCGCCGAGGGAGGAGCTGTTGATGAGCACCGGCCCACCGGCCAGGCCGTTGTCCCAGCCGGTGACGGCGAGCAGCGCGGCCAGTTGCGCACCCGCGCCGACCGGCTCGCCCAGGATCCGCTTGGGGCTGTGCACGGGCGGCCCGTCGGCCGCGGCGACGCGGCCGGTGGCCAGGGCCTCGGGGACGTCGGCCCGCTCCAGACCGGCCGCGTTGGCCCAGATCCCGGCCAGCTCGGAGGGCTCCACACCGGCGTGGGCCAGCGCCTCGCGCATGGCCCGCTCCACGCCCTCGCCCCCGTCGTCCCAACGGCCGATGCCCTGGGCGTCGGAGGCGGTGCCGTGTCCGGCGAACTCGGCCAGCACCTTCGCGCCCCGGGCCCGGGCCGTGGACTCCCGCTCCAGCACCAGCGCGATGCCCGCCTCGGCCAGGGTGTACCCGGATCCGGCGAAGAGCGGCAGCTTGCGGTAGGCGTCCAGGACGCCCGGCGAGAGGTCCTCGACCGCGGGGCACAGCACCGCGTCGGCCCGGTGCTGGAGCAGCAGGTCGTGGGCGACGGTCAGGGCGGAGGCCCCGGCCGCGTGCCCGGTGGTCACGGTGGAGGTGGGGCCCTTGGCGCCGACGTTCATGGCGACCTGGCCCGCGGCCGCGTTGAAGACCGTGTTGGGGAAGACGGCCGGGCTGCCGTGCGAGGGGCAGCCGCCCAGCACCGGGAGCAGGAACTCCTCGATGCTGCGCATCGGGCCGAGGCCCGTGCCCAGGACCACGCCGACGCGCTCGTCGGCGGTGAGGCCCGCGTGCTCCAGGGCGCCCTTGCAGGAGGCCACGGCGAGCTGGCCCAGCCGGTCCATCCGGCGGGCGACGCGGGGTTCGATGTGCGCGTGCGGGTCGAAGGCGGCGCGGGCGACGCTCAGTCCGGACTCGTCCACGCCCAGCGGGACGCCCTCGCTCCAGGCCCGCCACAGCGCGTCGGCGCCGTCACCGGCCGAGGTGATCGCCGCGAAGCCGGTGATCACGATCTTCTCGGCGGCGGGCGGGGCCGGGACGGTGAAGCGGTGCCCGGAGGGCCAACCGAAGGCGACGCAGGCGTTGGCCCCGGCGAAGGCGAAGTTGTTGGACAGCGCGGCGCTCATGGCCAGCGAGCGCCCGGGGTCGGGCACCGCGTCCAGACCGCACTTGGGGTCGACGCCGGTGAAGTTGGCGGTGGGCGGGGCAATCTGTTCGACCAGCGCCTTGACGGTGACGATCGCCTCGACCGCGCCCGCGGCGCCGAGGAGGTGGCCGATCATCGACTTGGAACTGCTGAGCGCGGTCTTCTCGGCGGCCTCGCCGAAGGCGGCGCGGACCGCGTTGGACTCGGCGGAGTCGTTCTTGGGGGTGCCGGTGCCGTGCCCGTTGACGTAGGCGACGTCCTCGGGGGCGATGCCGGCGGAGGTCAGCGCGCCGCGGATCGCGCGCGCGGCGCCCTCGCCCTTGGGGTGCGGGGCGGTGGCGTGGTAGCCGTCGGCGGAGAGCCCGTAGCCGAGCACCTCGGCCAGGATCGGGGCGCCCGCGGCGCGCGCCACGGACTCCTCGGCGAGTACGAGCATCCCCGCGCCCTCGCCGAGCGAGAGGCCGTCGCGGTCCCGGGAGTAGGGCGCGGCGGGCTTGGTGGACAGGGACTGCAGGCTGGTGAAACCGGCGAAGGCGGTCTCGGTGAAGGCGTCGGAGCCGCCGACCAGCATGGCGTCCGCGCGGCCCGCGCTGATCGCGTCGGTGGCGTGGGCGATGGCGTGCGCGCCGGAGGCGCAGGCCGTGTTCACCGACAGGGAGGGGCCCTTGAGGCCGAAGGCGCTGCTCAGCGCCTCGGCTATGGCCTGCGGCGGGACCAGCAGGAAGTGGCGGCCGTCGTCCTCGGGGGCGACGCCCTCGTCCGCTCTGCGGGCGAGCAGTTCGGCGCTGCGCAGGCCGCCGTTGCAGGAGCCGAAGGCGACGCCCCAGCGGTCGGCGGGCAGCGATCCCAGGCCCGCCTGCTCCATCGCCTCCTCGGCCGCGAGCAGCGCGAAGTCGGCGGCGGGTTCGCGGACCTGCCCGCCGAAGGCGGCCAGGTAGTCGTAGGCGGGGCGGCGGTCGGTGGTGACCTCGCCGCCGATCTCGGTGTCGTAGCCCACCATGGACATGCCGCGGACCGGGCCGATGGCCGTGTGTCCGGTGCGGATGCCCTCCCACAGCGCCTCGGCGCCGTCGCCCTGCGCGGTCACGGCGCCGACGCCGCAGATCACCACGGTGCGGGTGCGGCCCGGGCCGTCCGGCGGGGTGGTGTGGTCGTACACGTCGTCGGTCATGTCCGCGCTCCTTTCGGGTGTGCCGGTCATGAGACCCGCCTCAGCGCGACCGCCACCGCCTGGCCTTCCAGGCCGCGGGCGAGGGCGAGTGCGCTGTCGGGCCGGGTGTCGCGCGGGGTGAGCGGGACGTAGTCCAGGTCACACTCGGCGGCGGGGTTGTCCAGGTTCAAGGTCGCGGGGACGATCCCGGAGTCCAGGGTCAGCGCGGCCACGGCGGCGTTCAGTGCCCCGGCGCCGCCGACCAGGTGTCCGGTCTGCGGTTTGACGCTGCTGATCTGGGCCGCCTTGGCGGAGGTGCCGAGCGCGTCGTGCAGGGCGATGGTCTCGCTGGCGTCGCCCTGGACGGTGGCGCAGCCGTGCGCGGCGATGTAGCTGCCGTCGGGGAAGATGCCGCCCGCGTCGGTCAGGGCGCGGCCGATGGCCCGGGACAGGCCGCGCGCCCGGGCCTGCGGGCTGGGCGGTCGTACGCAGTCGTTGCCCGCGCCGAAGCCGGTGACCTCGGCGTAGCAGTGGGCGCCCCGGGCGAGCGCGTGTTCGCGCTCCTCCAGGACGAGCAGGGCGGCGCCCTCGCCGAAGACGGAGCCGGAGCGGTCGCGGTCGAAGGGGCGGAAGGCCGCGTCGCCCAGTTCGGGGCGGGTGGTCAGGACGCCGAGGCCGTCCATCTTGGACATCGCCCACCAGCCGGTGGCGTCGTCGTAGCCGCCCGCGACCACGATGTCGGCCTCGCCGCGGCGCACGGTGCGCATCGCGCGGCCCACCGCCATGGCGCCGGAGTCGGCGGTCCCGGCGAAGTAGGCGTTGGCGCCGCGGATCCCGTACTTCTCGGAGATGTGGAAGCCGGCGGCGGGCTGGAGGCCCTCGACGAAGAAGAGGGGCGCGACCACCGAGGAGGCGTCCTGGCCGAGCTTGTGGAGGTCGGGGGTGCCGTCCTCGGCGCGGATGGCCTGGAGCTGGGCGATGAGCTCGTCCATGCGCGGCATTTCCTTGTTGCTGCCCAGGAAGAGGCCGGCCCGGTGCCCGAGGTCCTTCTCGCCGTCGAGTCCCGCGTCGCGCAGCGCCAAGGTGGCCCCCGCCAGCGCGAGTTGGTCACCGCGGCAGAGCATCCGCAGGGTGCGGCGGCTGGCCCACTCGGTGGGCTGGAAGTCGGGGATCTCGGCGCCGATGCCGGTCTTCAGCGGGGCCGGGTCGTAGGCGCGCAGCGGGCCGATCGCACTGCGGCCCGCCAGCAGGGCCTCCCAGGTCGGTGCGGCGCCCTGGCCGATCCCGGTCATCAGGCCGATGCCGGTCACCATCACGCGCCGCCTGTTGTCGCTCATGCTGTGCCCTCCCAGGGCTTCTCGGCGCTCACGAGGGTGAGGACGCGAGCGGCGGCGACCACACGGCCCTCGACCTTGGCGGTGGCCCTGACATCGGTGCCGTTCTCGGTGCGGCCGATCACCTCGACGGTGATCTGGACCTGGTCGCCGGGTCCGACGAAGTGCTTGAAGCGCACCCCGCGCACGCCCGCGAGGCGCCAGTCGGCGCCGTCGCCGGCCACCGCCTTGGCGAGGGTGGCCATGGACTCCAGGAGCAGGACGCCCGGCAGGATCGGGTGGCGCGGGAAGTGGTGGTCGAAGGCGGGCAGCGTGGCCGGCACGTTGCGGATGCCCACGCCCCGCTCCCCCGGCACGAGTTCCTCCAGCCGGTCGAAGCCCGGGACCACGGGGGTGGCGAGCGAGGTGGTCACGCGTCCTCCCGCGGGGCGCCGATGACGATGGCGGTGTTGCTGCCGCCGAAGGCGAAGGCGTTGATCAGGGCCGCGTCGACCTTCATCGGGCGCGCGGTGTGCGGTACGTAGTCCAGGTCGAGGCCGCGGTCGGCCTCGTCCAGGTTCACGGTGGGCGAGACCAGGGAGTGCCGCATCGCGTTGATCGCGGCGAGGACGCCCAGGCCCAGGCTGGCCGAGGTCAGGTGGCCCGACATCGACTTGGGGGCGCTGACCACGATCTTGTGCGCGTCGGCGCCGAAGACCTTCTTGATGGCGACCGTCTCGGACTGGTCGTTGCCGTGGGTGCTGGTGCCGTGCGCGACGACGTAGTCGATGCCTCCGGTGCCCAGGCCCGATTCGGCGAGGGCGCCCTCCATGGCCTGGATGGCGCCGGAGCCGTCGGGCGGGGAGTCGGTGATGCGCCAGGCGTTGAGGCTGGAGCCGTAGCCGAGGACCTCCGCGAGGACGGTGGCGCCGCGCTCGCGGGCGCTGTCCATGTCCTCCAGGATCACGGCGACGGCGCCCTCGCCGATGACGAAGCCGGAGCGGTCCGCGGCGAAGGGCCGCGAGGCGTGCGTCGGGTCGTCGTTGTAGCGGTCGGTGAGCGCGCCCAGCAGGCTGAAGCCGAGCAGGTCCAGCCAGGTGGTCAGCGAGTCGTAGCCGCCGGCCACCATCATCTTGGCGTCGCCCTCCTGGATGGCGCGGTACGCCTCCCCTATGGCGTGCCCGGATCCGGCGCAGGCGGTGGAGATGCCCATCATCGGGCCGGTGCCGCCGACCATCCGGGCCATGGCGGCCAGCGGGACGTTCTGGTCGTCGGTCAGGGTGACCGCCGGGGGCTGGCAGATGAAGGCGTCCTGCTGCCCGGTGGTGGCCCGCAGGTGGCCGATGTCGAGGAGGGCCTGGAGTTCGGGGCGGCCGACGCTGGCGCCCATGGCGACCCCGCGCTCGTCGGCGGCGTACACCTCTTCGGAGACCTGGTCGATGCCCGCGTCGCGGACCGCCTCCCAGGCGGCGGCGACGCCGAACTGGCCGACCCGCGAGAGGTGCTTGCGGCCCACGTGCGCCGGAATCGCCTTGGCCGCGTCGAAGTCCTTGACCTCGGCCGCGATGCGCACGGGGAACCCGGTGGCGTCGAAGGTGGTCAGCGCGCCGACGCCGCTGCGCCCGGTGGCCAGTCCCTCCCAGGTGGTCCCGGCGTCGTTGCCGAGGGGGGTGACCGCCCCGATTCCCGTGATGGCCACGCGCCTGGTGTCGCTCGTACCGCTCATCCCACCGGACCTCCGCCCTGTAGCTGCCGCGCCATGCGCGCCGTGTTCGCCGGGTCGTCGAGCCGCTCGGCGTCGATGAGCGCGCACAGGATGCCGCTCGCGTCCAGGACGGTCTCGCCGTCCACGGTGACCGTGCCGTCGAGGATCGCGGCCTCGTCGGTCATCGATTCGATCCTGGCCTCCATGCGGAGCACCTCGCCCGGCCGTACGGCGCGGCTCGCGGTGGCGTCGCCGACGGCGAGGAGGGCCGCGCGCAGCCGGTGGTCGGTGCTGAGCATGATCAGCCAGGTGGCCGACTGGCACAGGGCTTCCAGGGCGAGCCCGAAGGGCATCGCGGGGCCGCCGCCGGTGTGCTGCCAGTAGTCCTCGTCGACGGAGGTGACCTTGCGAGCGGTGATGTGCTCGCGGGGAGTCCAGGAATCGATCCTGTCGATCAGATGGAATCGCATCGTCGTCTCTTCTTCCGGTCCTTTCGATCCTCGCGGTCCGTCACGGACGGCCGATGCCGAGCTGGGCGGAGAACCCGCCGTCGACGCAGAGCAGTTCGCCGGTGGTGTAGCCGGAGTCGGGGCCCGCCAGGAACACGGCGGCCGCGGCGACCTCCTCGACGGTGGCGAAGCGGCGCAGCGGGATCTGCTTCTTGATGGACCTGCCGCCGTCCTTCTCCATCACCTCGCCCACCAGTTCGGTCGGGGTGAAGCCGGCCAGGACCGCGTTGACGCGGACGCCGAAGCGCGCGAACTCGATGGCCGCGGCGCGGGTGAAGGAGTTCAGCGCGCCCTTGGAGGCCGAGTAGTTGGACTGGCCGATCCAGCCGGTCTCGCCCATGGCGGAGGAGATGTTGACGATGGTGGCGTTGCCCGCCGTCATGAACTGCTCGCTGACGGCGTGGGTGCAGTGGTAGGCCCCGCCGAAGTTGACCTTCATGACGTTCCACCAGGCGTCGGGCTTGGACTGGTAGATCAGCCCGTCGTCGCTGATGCCGGCGTTGTTGACCAGGATGTCCAGGGCGCCCAGCTGAGCGATGGCCTCGGCGACCAGCCGGGCCGCGTCCTCGGGGTCGGCGACGTCGGCGCCGATCGCCACGGCCCGGCCGCCCGCCGCCTCGATCTCCTCGACCACCGCGAGGGCGTCCTCCCGGCGCGAGCGGTAGTTGACTGCGACGGCCGCCCCCTGTTCGGCCAGGGCCAGGGCGATGGCCCGGCCGATGCCGCGCGAGGCACCGGTGACCAGGGCGGTGCGGTCCTTCAGCTTCATCTGTCTCTTCCCGTTTCTGCTGCGAGGCGGGCGCCTGGTGTCTGGAGGGGGAGGGAGCGGCGGGGAGCGGGGAGCGGCAAGGGGCTCCGGGGCACCGTCGGCCCGGAGCCCCTGCCGGTCGTGGACCTAGGCGGCGGCCGCCGCGCGGGCGCGCTCGGTCAGCAGGTCGGTCAGGTTCTGGACGGTGAACAGGCCCAGCACGCCCTCGGCCGTCAGCGGCTCGCTGAGCTGGCTGCGGTTGAACTGCGGCAGGACCTTCTCCAGGTGGGTGAGGCCGGTGTCGTTGACGACCTCGTTCTCGTCGCCGAACTCCTCGTCCGGGATGCCGCCCTGGAGCAGGTTGGCGATGTCGGCCACGGTGATCTTCACCTTGGTGGCGCGCTCCACGCGGAAGAGGATGTCGAGCAGGTCGATCGATTCGGCGCCCAGCTGCCCGAGCAGGGTCGCCTCGGGCACGGCCTCGGCCTCGTCGATGCCGAGCGCGTCGGCGATGGCGGCCTGGACCGCGGAGAGGTAGTCGGTCGAAGTGGTGGCAAGGGTTTCGGGCACCGTGGGCTGCCTTTCAGAGGGTTGGCAAGAACAGGACGGAAGGCGTGCGGGGTCGGGCCGGAGGTCAGGCAGCGGCCGCCGTGGTGGCGGGCTCCGGCCTCAGGTCGCGCAGCAGGGTGGTGATGCGGCGCGCGTCGTTGGTGCTGCGGACGGGGGCGTCGGGCGCGACGCGGCCGGCGAAGCCGCTGAGCACCCGGCCGGGACCGGCCTCTAGGTAGCCGCCGACGCCGAGCGCGGCGGCCGCCTCCAGCACGCCGACCCAGCGCACGGGACCGGCCAGCTGACGGCGCAGCAGGTCACGGGCGTGCGCACCGTCGCGGACGACGGTGGCGGTCACCGAGCTGATGACGGGCACCCGGGGTGCGCGGAAGGCGACCCCCTCCAGCGCGGCGGCGAACTCGTCCTCGATGGCGCTCATCAGCGAGCAGTGGAAGGGGGCGGAGACCTTGAGCTGCACGGCGCGCTCCGCGCCGGCCTCCAGGGCGAGCCGGGCCGCCTCGGCGACCGCCGCGCTCTGCCCGGAGATCACCGTCTGGCCCGCCTCGTTGTAGTTGGCGACCTCGACCACCCCGAGCGGGGCGGCCGCCGCACAGACCTCGTCGATCCGGGCCGGGTCCAGGCCCATGAGCGCGGTCATCGCGCCGGAGACCTTCCGCGAGACCCCGGCCATCAGCTCGCCGCGGATCCGCACCAGCCGCAGCGCGTCGTCCGCGTCCAGCACCCCGGCGGCGATCAGGGCGGTGTACTCGCCCAGGCTGTGCCCGGCCACCGCGCCCGGTACGAAGCCGGTCTCGGCGCGCAGCACCTCGTACACGGCGAGGCTGGTGGCGACGATGGCGGGCTGGGCGATCTCGGTCGGCGCCAGGGCCTCCTCGGGGGCCGTGGTGCACAGCTCGGTCAGCGGGAGCCCCGTTGCCCGCTCTGCCCGGGCCAGGACGCGGCCGGCCGTGCGGGGGTGTTCGCGAAGGAGATGTCCCGCCATGCCCGCGCGCTGCGAGCCCTGGCCGGGAAACATCGTGAATAGGTTGTCGATCATCCCCGTTCCTACCTCACTGACTTGTGGCCGATAGGTCATCGAGCCGTCGGCGACCGGTTTTCGACTCTGCGAATCTGGCACTCCGATCTGGCGCATTCCTCGAATTGACCTCGACTGGCCCCGAAGGGCCGCCATTGACGGGGAATGCGGACCGCCACAAACTGGCCGACATGGTGAGGATGAGCGCACAGGAACGGCGTACGAGCGTCGTCCGGGCGGCGATGCGGGAATTCGCGCGGGGCGGCTACGACGGCACGTCGACCGAGAGCATCGCCCGGCGCGCGGGGGTGTCCCAGCCGTACCTGTTCCGGCTCTTCCCCGGCAAGCGGGCGATCTTCCTGGCGGCGACGAGCCGCTGCCTCGGCGACATCGCGGCGCTGTTCGCCGAGGCGGCGCGCGGGCTGACGGGCGAGGAGGCGCTGCGCGCGATGTCGAACGCCTACACCCGGGTCATCGTCAAGGAGCCGGACCGCCTGCGGCTCCAGATGCAGGTGTACGTCGCGGTCGCGGCCGCGGAGGCCGCGGGCGACCCGGCCTTCGGCGAGGCGGTGCGCGCGCAGTGGATGGAGGTGTGGGAGACGGTCGAGGCGCAGCTGGGCGGCGACCCGGGGGCCACGACCGCGTTCATGGCGTACGGGATGCTGGTCAACGTGCTGGTGTGCACGGGCTTCCCGGCGGGCCACCCGCTGTGGTCCCGACTGCCGGTGGAGGGACCCCCGGGAGCGACGGCGCGCGCGCTGCCCGGGTGACGCGGCGCGGGGCCGCCCACCCGGGCTCGGCGTTGCGTGGGTACGGCGTACGGGCCTACTCGGCGCCGGGCGCGGAGGTGGCCGCGGGGGTCCGGTCCCCGGCGGCGGGGGCGCGGTGGCGCCCGGTCTGTCCGGCCCAGCGGGATCCGTAGGCGACCTGGCCCTGTTCGGCCGCGGCGAAGGCCTTCGTGTTCCAGTTCTTGCGCATGAACGCCTCCCGCGCCTTGATCAGCAGCGGGTTCTTCACGGAGCCCATCTGCCCGATCCGCCAGGCGATGTTCTGCAGCGGCGCGGTGCGCTGCTGGCGCTCGCTCTCGTAGCGGCGCAGCGCCGAGACCGGGTCGCTGCCGGCTCCGGCGAGGTGCTCGGTGAGCACGAGGGCGTCCTCCAGGGCCTGGCAGGCGCCCTGTCCGATGTTAAAGGTGATGGGGTGCGCGGCGTCCCCGAGGAGGGTGACCCGGCCCTGGCCCCACTGGCGTTCGGGCTTGCGGCCCTCGACGTCGCCGCGCAGGATCCACTCCTCGGGAGTGGCCTTGAGGATGTCGGCGACCGGTCCGCCCCAGCCCGCGTGGCGGCGCAGCAGCATGTCCCGCACGCCGGGCAGGTCGCGCCCGCCGGGCGCGCCGCCCGCCACGCTCATCCAGTGGACCAGCCCGGGGGCCACGTCGTAGTAGGTGAAGCGGGTGCCCGGCCCGAACATGGCGTTGAAGGTGCCCGGGGGGATGTCGGCGTGCTTCATCTGGGCCCGGCCGCGCCAGGCGATGTAGCCGCTGTAGCGGTTCCGGGCGGGGCCGAACATGGCGTCCCGGACGGCCCCGTGGATGCCGTCGGCGCCGATCAGCAGGTCACCGCGCTCGGTGGTGCCGTCGGCGAAGCGGACGGTGACCCCCTCGCGGTCCTGGTCGAAGCCGACCACGTGGGCGCCGGTGCGCACCACGTCCCCCTGGAGGGCGTCGCGCAGGATGCCGTGCAGGACCGAGCGCTCGACGGCGATGGTGGGCGCGCCGTAGCGGGCGACGAAGTCGCCCACCGGCCAGGCGCCGAGCACCTCGCCGCGCCAGGTGCTGAAGTGGGCGGTCTCCTGGGCGGGGGCGATCTCCAGGACCTCCTCGGCGACGCCGAGGTAGTCCAGGGCGAGGACGCCGTTGGTCCAGATGTGCAGACCGGCCCCGCCGTCGCGCAGTTCCTCGGCCCGCTCCAGGACGAGGGGTTCGAAACCGCGCTGCTGGAGGGCGAGGGCCGCGGCGAGGCCACCGATCCCTCCGCCGGCGATGAGTATGCGACGGGCATGTCCTATGGCCATCTTGTGTGCTCTCCTCGTGGCTGCCCGGACCGGTCCGGGACCGGTCGTGAACTCCCTGGCGGACTAGTGGAGTTGTCAACGCTAGCATTCCAAGCGTCGAACTTGATAGTCTCAGCAGAACATCTAGCGTCGCTACAAAGGTGGTTGTGATGGAAGTCCTCCTGCAAACGCTGGCCGTGATCGCCACCATGGCCAACGCGGTGGTCTACGGCACCGACGTCTTCGGCGCACTCGTCCAGCGCCCGGCCCTCGCCCACGTCGACGACGCGACCCTCACCAGCGTCATGGGCCAGACCCATCGCTTCGGCGACGCCCGGATGGTCGTCCCCGGCGTCACGGGCCTGGTCTCCACGGTGGCCACCGCCGGCCTGGCCGGCTTCGAGGGCAAGCCCGTGCCGTCCATCGCCGCGGGCGTCTCGGCGCTGGCCCTGGTGGTCTGGCTGACGATCTACAACAAGGTCAGCGTGCCGGTGAACAAGGCGCTGACCAGCGCCGCCCTGGAGTGCAAGGTCGCCCCCGACGCCCGGGGCCTCCAGCGCACCTGGGACAGCGTGATCAACGTCCGGGTGCTGCTCCAGGCGGTGGCCCTCGGCGCGATGTGCGTGGTCCTCTCCACCACCTGAGACGCGCGGGCGGCACGGCGAAGGGGGCCCACCGGCCGGTGGGCCC